>NZ_JBLZFZ010000126.1:0-5061 GCF_050753385.1 Pantanalinema rosaneae CENA516 | reverse complement strand
GCAGGCAGTAGCTTAAATCAACCGGAAATCTGTCCAAAGATCGGGGAGTAGCTCAATGCGACCGCGTTGGTCCGGGCGATGGCACGGCCTCAGGTCGCGGTGCCGGTCGGGATCGTCGTCCTGATCAAGGCCGTGCTGATCTGGCTTCTGTTCCTGCGCTGAGCAGGAGCGGAACAAGGCGGCGAAAATAATTCAAATTCTCTGAAACCTGTCCGGATCGCCTTCGTAGTCACCGAGGCATGGCGCCTGTGCGCCGTCGTTTACGCGTGTCTTCAGGAGTTGCCACATGCCGGTCATCAACAACAATGTTACCGTCCAGAACTACAGCGGCTCTCTCGCTTCGCTGTCGCTTCTCTCGCCGAACAGCGCCAACCTTCTGCTGAATCGCTTCGGTGCAGCGACGAACACTACCGTCACCGACAACAACAGCCAACTCGTCGTGGGTGAAAGCGTCACCCTGGGCGATGGCCGCACCGCAACGGTTCTGGGCTCCGGAACCGTGCAGCCTGGCATTCGGGTCGCCGGCGTGATCGTCCCACTGGGCAGCAGCGTGCCGGTCGTGGTCCTGCGATCCGGCAGTCAGATCATCTTCATGTATCCCGAGGGCGCGCCGAACATCCTTGGCGCCGTCGCGCTGATCACGTCCGTGCAGGAGGTTCCCTATACTTTCCCCGGCGGCCCCATCTGCTTTGCGGCTGATACGCTGATCGAGACCAAACTAGGGCTTGTTGCTGCGGCCAGCCTGCAGCCCGGCATGTCAGTGATGACCCGCGACAACGGCTTCCAGGAAATCGTCTGGGTCGGCAGCCGCCATCTGTCAGGCGATCTGCTGCGCGCGGGTGACAAGATGCGCCCGATCCTCATCCGCCAGGGCGCGCTTGGGCCGGACATGCCGGCGCGCGACATGATCGTCTCGCCGCAGCACCGCGTGCTGGTGAATTCGCGCATCATTCTGCGTCTCTTCGACGTGTCCGAGGCGCTGGTCGCCGCCAAGCATCTGGTCGGTCTGCCCGGGATCGAGGAGGCGCCGTGGGAGGAAGGCGTCACCTACACCCACTTCATGTGCGAAAAGCACGAGGTCGTTCTGTCCGAAGGCACCTTTACCGAAAGCCTCTATACCGGCCCCGAGGCGCTTAAGGCCGTCGGCTCGGAGGGCCGGGCCGAGATCCTGCGGATCTTCCCGTCGCTGGCTCTGGACGGCACGGACCGGACGGCCCCCGCCGCCGCCCGCAAGCTGCTGACGGGCCGCGAAGGCCGCGGGATCGTCCACCGTCATGTCAAGAACCGCGTGACGCTTCAACAGAGCGCCTGAGCGCCTTCACGAACCGACATTGGCGATGGGGCGGCTTGCCGCCCCGTTTCCGTCGGCGCTGCCGAAACAGGCCCAACCCATCCGCAAGGAGGAAACCCCGTGCTCTGCACCTGCTGTGGCGAAGAAGCCGATCTTCAGACGACAACCTGCGCCGGCTGCGGGGCGCGCTTCCGGCGCAATACCCTGGGCATCGTGGCCGGCATCGCCTTGCTGGCCGCGGCGCTGCGCGAGGGACAGCCGCTCTGGCTGAGCCTGATGCTGGCCCTGATCGCCGTGGCGCTGCTGAGTCAAGCCGTGCCCCGGCGCTGGTATCCCTATACGAGGTCCGGTCCATTGCCGGATCCCAGCCTCGTGGCCGTGAGAGTCAGTCCGTCGCGTCGCCATCCGCCGCGCTGAACCACCCGGCTTCACGAATATTTGAGTTCATGGCGCGGGCTGTCGTGAAGTGAAGCACCCTCCCGGCTCGTAATCCCACAGGGACAGAAGGGCGAAGGCACGCCGATTTCTCTCCTGAAAACAGAACCCTACCTGCGCTCTAGCTGGAGACATTCATGAGCCTGACCAAGACTTTCGCTGCCTCGGCAGCCCTGGCGCTTTCGACAATGGCCGCACATGCCGGGGGCTTCATCCCCGGCGCGGTCGACGCCCCCGTGACCGTCGCGTCCGCTTCGGGCGGCATGTCCATGGGCGACTGGACTGGCGCCTATGGCGGCCTGTCCTTCGGCGGCTCGGACATCACCGCCACGGTCAAGCCCGCCGGGGATCTGGAACTGCCGGGCGACGGGGAGTCGGTCGGTCTCTTCGCCGGCTACAACTACCAGATGGGCAACATCGTCGTCGGCGCCGAGTTCGACTTTGACGCCACCGACTACGTCGTCGGCCGCGAGATCCTCGGCCGCTCGGATGCGGTGCGGGTGAATACGACGGCTCGTCTGAAGGCCCGGATCGGCACCCCCATCGGGAACGGTCTGGCCTATGGCGTCGCCGGCGTCGTCGGCGCTTCGACCAACTCGGTGGTCGCGGCCCTCGGAAATTTCGCGGTCGAGGATGGCGTGGGCTATCTGGTCGGCGCGGGCTACGACCACCGGGTGTCGGACAACCTGCTGGTCGGCGGCGAGGTGCTTTACCACGAATTCGACGACGACATCCTGAATGTCGAGGTCACGACCTTCCGCCTGCGCGTGGGTTACCGGTTCTGACCGTCTGACATCCCGGCGCGGCACAACCCGCGCCGGGACATCCTTGTTTATCTTCAGCTCTCGTTGCCAACGCGTGCGAACCACGGCGTCAGCGCAATTTCGAGCGCAATACCGCGCGCAGAGGTGTGGATCGGGGTGAAGCGGCGCAATTCGCCCTCGGCCAGTTCCGCGATAAGCGCGTCGTGATCCGATTGCATCGCCGCCAGCACCCAGTCACGGATCGCGCTATTCACTGCCACCGCGAAGGCTTTGCGCTGTGGCCTGCCGCTCAGGCCGTAATGCTGGTCGTCCGACAGAAAGACCGAGGAACGAGATCCGGCGCCCAGGTGGAAGAACGCGTCGTCATAAAGCCCGCCGATGATCGGATGCGGGTTCCAGCGGTTCGTCCGCTCCAGCCGCAGAAAGTCCCGCCCCTCGCGCGCAAGCTGTTCCAGGATGCCGCTGCCCGTCTCGCCGGGGCGTCGGCTGGGCGAGGCCTCGTCACGGCTGGCGAAGGACGAGATCCCCTCGCGCCAGAAGCCGCGCGGCATCATCAGGAAGGCGGCAAAGGGGAAATTGTCGGTCAGTTCGGTCCTGACGATGGCGGCGACCGGGACTTGCGGCGACAGCATCGCGGTGTAGGTCCGGTCCCAGCCCGCGCTGACCGGCCAGGAATCCATGTCGAAGGTCGCGACGTGATCGCAGCCGTCGCGGAAGGCATGCGTCACGAGATGGTCCAGAAAGAAGCTGTGCTCATGCGCGATCCGCATGCCCTTGGTGGCGGGCTCGGGGACCGGCAGGAAGGTCACGTTCAGGCCTTGCAGCACCGCCAGGTGGGCGTCTGTCGCGCGGGGGGCGTAGCCGTAGATGCGATAGGGGCCGGTCGTCGTCCGCCTGATCTGCTCGACCACCGAACGGGCCAGGAATTCGCCCCATTCGTCCGCCAGCAGAAAGACGATGCAGATGCCCAGCATCAGCCATCCCTCAGCGCGACCAGCTGCGAGGCAAGCCCACGCATCTGGATCGTGCAGACATTCGAAGTGCGCAGCAGCAGCTTCAGTTCCGCCAGGTTCAGCCAGTGGAAGCCTTGGCCGGACGGCAGATCGGCATCCGGTGCGGTGAAGATCTCGTATCGGCTGACATCGCGGAAGAAGCGCCCGCCCTCGTCGGATTCGACGGTCCCGATCAGCGTCCGGCCCTGCGGCACGGCCCCCCGCCGGGCGCCCGGATAGTGCAGGAAGGTCGGCGCCACGCCCGAGCCCGAGGCAAGGCCCGCCTCGTGCGCGACCTGGACCAGGACCTCGACGCCCTCGTCATTATGGCGCAGGGCAAGGCCGCAATACCCCTCGCCGTGGCTGTTCACCAGCGGCTGGCTCCAGCTGCCGACCTCGCGCAGGGCGGCCTGCACCTTGTAGAACTCGACCGAGAAACCCTGCGTGGGCTCGACCTCGTGCAGGCCGGTCCCGTCCACCCGCCAATTCGCCAGCCGGTCCAGCGCGACGGTGTCATAGGCCGCCGTCGCGGTGCCAAGATCGGCGTGAAGCCGTCCCAGCCGGTCAGGGCGGACCGGTCGCGACAGGCTGCGCATGACCGAGGCCGAGGCCGGTTCCAGTCCCGCCCGCCCGGGCTGCGCGGACCAGTCGGACAGGGACAGCAGCCCCCGCAGGTCGTTGTTGAGAAAGAAGTTGCACGCGATGGCGTCCCGGATCGCGTCGGCCGAGGCCCAGACAAAACCCGGCTTGGCCTGCAACGGGCCGTGATATTCCGCCAGGATCAGCCGCTTGCTCTTCATCAGGTAACGCTGGCCCAGATCCGATTGCGTCGTGTCGCCGGTGATCGTGACGCGCGGGTCATAGGTTATGAACTCATCCGCATAGGGCGAACCGGCCCCGCCATGCATCCGCATGAAATTGGCAGGGGTGGACTGGATCGTCGGGCCGAACTGCACCTCGTCCACGCAGCCCGGCTCGGCGCGAGCCTGGATCAGGAAATGGCGCTGCCCTTCGTGGACGCTGTGCAGAAGGCCCGTGATCGCGGCCTGCGGTTGATAAAGCAGCACCTGCTCGGCGCGCGGCTCGGTCCGCGACCGGACGCCCACCACGGCGAAGAATCCCCGCGACGCGTGTTGCAGCGCGCCGTCATGCAGTCCCCAATCGGACGCGCTGTCCATGCCGACTCGCTCGACCTTGAAGTTCTTGCGTGTGAGGTCGCGTAGCGCCTCGAGGTCGGCAAGGGTGTTTGCGATCATGGGGGATGGTCTCCTGGCGGCGCGGCGCTGCTGCCGCGCGAAAACAGTGACAGGCGAAACTGGCGCCCCCGGCAGGACTCGAACCTGCAGCCGTCGGTTTAGAAGACCGGTGCTCTATCCAATTGAGCTACGGAGGCTTCGCCGATTGCATCTCTAGCGCCGGGGCGGCGGAAGTCCAAGCCCCATGGCGTGCCGGCAGCGCTTCAGCCGGGAAGGGCGCGGCATTCCGAGAGCAGCGTCACCTGAGCCGCTTCGGGGCCGTGGGACACGGTCGCCTCGTCGCCCTTGCCCCAGAGCTCGTATCCTGTCTCTTATACACATCT
>NZ_JBLZFZ010000125.1:0-5255 GCF_050753385.1 Pantanalinema rosaneae CENA516 | reverse complement strand
TTCCTCATCCTCCCATCTCCCTCATCTTCCTCATCCTCCCATCTCCCTCATCTTCTTCCCCACTCCCTACCCTTCCGTCGGCGACTTCGCCTGATCCAGTTCCGCCAAACTCACCCGTTGCGCCGGATTAATAAACTCATTCAAGCCCTCACCTAATAGGGATAAGCCAACTACCATGATGGTCATGGCTAAACCGGGAAATAACGTCGTCCACCAAATTCCCCCCGTTGATAGCCCATTCAGAGCTTGCTGCAAATCATACCCCCATTCCGGCGTTTCTTCGGGCAAGCCTAAGCCCAAAAAGCCCAATCCTCCTAGGGTTAGCACTGCATCAGCCGCATTTAAGGTCAGGAGGACAGGTACACTTTGTACCACGTTCAGGAATAGATACCGCGTCATGATCCGCCAGGTAGAGGCTCCTAACGCCTGAGCCGCTTCCACAAACATCTCGGTCTTGACGCTGACCGTATGGTTTCTAACGACCCGGTAATACTGGGGGACATAGGCAATACTGAGGGCGATCGCGGCATTTAGCACTCCTCGTCCCACCACAAACGCCAGGGTGACAGACAGCAACAGTCCCGGTAGGGTATAGACCGCATCCATCAGAAATAGCAGGAGGCGATCGAGCCTACCACCAAGATAGCCACTGACCATCCCCAGAGGCACACCAAGGATTAAGCTCAGTAGGGTTGCCAGAATCACGACCTGCCAAGCCGCTTGACTGCCGAAGATGGTACGGGAGAACACATCATAGCCAAGGCTAGTGGTGCCAAACCAATGCTGGAGCGAAGGGGGCTGACTGGGAGGATTATCTAAAAACTCGATCGGGCTTTGCAGTACGCCGATCGTTTGTAAGAGGGGAGCCGTGATGGCAAGGAGGAGAAACAGAATCGTAATCACCAACCCAATCCGAGTCATTTGCAGAGACAGACTGGGACGGTCAGACAACAGACGACGGGGCAGAGGAAGGCGGAGCGTCATAGAGCGATCGCAAAATTGATTTCCTCACCCTATCATCTAATATCAATTTGAATTGAAAAGGTGGCAAGTCCGTTTCACTCGATCCCCCTCTGTCCCCCTTTCCAAGGGGGATGCCGGAGGCAGGGGGATATCTATTTGTCGCGATCACAAGTTAGGTTGATCTAATCTCCCCTCGGCTTAATCAGTCGGCTAAAAATCTACCCCACGCTTTAGATCGACCCCTTTCTCGGCATAGTGTTTGTGACAGATCATCTCCGAGTGGGTGCTGGCGAGATCGAAGTAGGCAGGCGGATTTTTACACCGTCCAGTAATGATAATTTCCGTGTCACGGGGCTTCCGCAACAACGCATGGACGATCGGTTCTTCTGGCAATAGCTCCAGATCCACCGTGGGATTCAGTTCATCCAAAATAATCGTCTTATAGAGTCCCGAGGCGATCGCGGCTCTGGCAATTTCCCACCCCCGTTCCGCCTCAACATAATCGAGTTCCTGTTGTTGACCGCGCCAGACGATCGCATCTCGCCCACAGCGTTGATGATCCACCAGATTGGGATAACTTTGGCGCAGTGCCGCGATCGCCGCATCTTCGGTATAGCCACTACCCCCTTTAAGCCACTGCATGATCAACACTCGGTGGGATAGATCCTGGCTAATGCCCCGCCCGATCGCTTGCAAGGCTTTCCCTAAAGCACTCGTAGACTTGCCTTTTCCAGACCCGGTATAAATCTCAATCCCAGACATGCCGTATGCCTGAGCCGTCGGGTGATACTGCGGTCGCATTTCGGAATGCAAATCGGCAATATCCAACAGTCCCTGGGGAGCGGCGCGTCCAGTCGCAATAATCTCCATCTGTTCCGGCTTCCGCTTTAAGGCACTGACGACATCTTCCACCGCCAGTAACCCCAGATCTAAAACCGGGTTTAACTCATCCAGCACCACTACTGAATAGAGTCCAGAGGCGATCGCGCCTTTTGCCACATCCCAACCGCGTTGCGCTTCCAGCCGATCGAAGCGGGTAATTTCTTCCGGTCCAAAAAACTCGGCTCGACCTGTGCGAACTTGATCAATTAAGTGGGGAAAGCCTCGTTGCAGCGCTTCGATCGCGCCATCTTCGTCATAGGTGCGTCCGGGACCTTTGAGAAAGCGCAACAGCAACACGCGGGTTTGCCAATCGGTATGGATGCCTAAGCCGATCGATCGCAGTACCACTCCCAGGGCAGCTTGGGATTTCCCTTTTCCTGCCCCGTCATAGACATGGATCTGACCCACCAATCGGTCAGAGCGAGATTGAGCTGTGCGAATCCCGACTCCAGAGCGTACCATTGTTCTGACTGTTCCCATGCTGCTCCAATCTTAACGGAATTTTCCGTCTTCACCACTTACCTTTACGGGCTGACGCTATATATAGCGCATTTATGCCACAAAGTAACGCAAGTTAAGCTAGATGTAGAAGCAGCGATTGAGTTAAATCTTCAACTTGTACGAGATTGACAGCTACTTTGGGGCAGATCCTTCAACAAACTGCCGGATTTCCGGATCATTTTTGCTGAGTTGTTCAAATACAGTTGAGTCTGCTTTCAGATCGCGTTGGAGTTGCTGAATGCGATCGCCTTTCACTACAGGAATCAAAAATACATTGCCCTGATTAAAATCGAACGGAATGCCATTAATCGAAACAATATTTTGCTTGCCGTCTGGACTTCCCCACTGCCACTCAATTTGCTTACTTCCTCCGGCTTTGATCTCACCAGCATAGGAGTCTTCCAAGGCTGAACCACAGGTACTTCGTTCCGAACCCACATAATCAGCCCACAATACTAAAGTCGGCTTGTTGTTAATCACAATATATTGAACTTGTGTGCCCTGAATCTCTTTAGAACCACAAGTGCCAGGGAGATTTAGGGTGCTGTCTAGGGAATTTCTTTGGCAACTAGTGATGCCTAATGCAATTAAAAATAGAAGGATTTGAGTCTTTTTCATGTGCAGTGTTGTAGTTGCCTTCAATCATGAATTATTCCCAAGAAAAGCGATCGACGTTGTAATATCTCGTTGTTTTACCATCACTTTGTAAAATAACTATATTTTCTCGGATATCAATTCTTTGAGTTGTAGAACCCCAAACATTAAATATCTTAATCAAGTAACCCTGTTTCCCTTTAGATATCACGTAATTTTCCTTAAAATCGTTATAAGCTGGGTTTCTAAAGTTTGTGATCACTTCATCACCGGAGAGAAACTCCAGTCCTGCCATCGCTGTTTCCGATTCATATTTCCCCCTTAAACTAGGCGACTGACTACAGCCAACTAGCAATAGTAGCAAAACAAAGGAGAGAATTTTCCGCTTCATACTAAATTTTCCTATCAAAACCGGTTGAATCTGAAAGCTTGACTTGGAAAATAGCGATCGCTCATCATGCCAGATTGATCGCAGCAGCAACGGCATCCCCCATTAATGAAAGAGCCAGCAGGTAAAGGCATATTTCTTGCCTTTAGTAACAGGTAACGATTGATGCGGATGGGTGTAATACGCCGGAAACACGATCGCGCTGCCTGCCTGGGGCTTGACTTTAATGTTTTGACGATCGAACAGGGTTTCACCCCCCTCAAAGGTATCGTTCAAATACCCGACAATACTGATGTCTCGCGTCGGAATATTGTTCGCGAGTTCCATAAAGCGACTAGCCAGGAGCAGATTATCCACATGGCGTTTATAAGCATCTCCCGGTCCATAGCGCAGCAGCGAACACATCTCTGCATGGGGAAACGGCACCCCATAGTGACGCAGCAGCAAATCCTGAATAATTTTAACTTTGCTCAACAGCAGTTGATTGGTCGATTCCAGCAGGGAATTCTCAGTATTACCCAGTGCCAGGATGCCCCCCTTCCGTACCTCGGTATCCACCACATTAATTAAAATGCTGGATGGTTTAAACTGGCAGCACTCTGCTACTTGCAGAATATGGCTACAGAGGGATGGTTCCAACAGGTTTTCGACTAACAGGATTTCGGAACCCAGATCCTTAAAATGAAGTTTTGTCGGTGCCACAGTCATCACCATTCCCGATCGATACACATTACCTAGAATGCCCAGTTTATCTCGTTCCAATTCTGCTACGCCGCGATCGACCTTTCCCCAAGCCCTCGATCGGGCAGCGATTGCCCTCATGCTCCTCTTGTCTGTCTTAATTGGCGTATTACTGTGGGGCGGCGATCGAACCGCTGCCCAAGTGCGCCAGTTTAGCTGGCAAAACAAACAGGTTGGGGCAGATGATACCGCCTTTATCCTCAGCTTCAACCGTCCTATGGATCAAGAATCGGTCAAGCAAAACCTCAAAATTCAGCCCGAACTCCCTGGCAAAACCAGTTGGGCAGGACGACGCATGGCTTATACCCTCACGATGCCAGCCCCCTATGGGACACAGTTTGAGGTCACGCTAGCCAATGCCAGGGATCGGTTTGCAGGTGGAGCCAGCCGCACCGTGATTAAACCATTCTCTGCCCAATTTCAAACCCGCGATCGTGCCTTTACCTATATTGGAACGCAGGGCGACGAGGAAGGGCGCTTGGTGCTCTATAACCTCACGGCTGACCAAAAGCTGCTCCTGACGCCCAGCGACCTCGTGGTGATGGATTACAAGTTCTATCCCCTGGGCGATCGCATCTTATTTGCCGCCGCTCCTCGCACCAAGCAGCCCCAGGGCCTCTTAGAACAGCAGCTTTATAGCGTTACCACCGGCATTCAGATCACCCCACCCCAGCAGTTAGATGCCGATCAAGCCGAGCGGGTAGTGCGCCCAAACCAGCCCCCCGGTCAAGTCGAGCGCATTTTAGATAACACCACCTACCAAAATCTCCGCTTTGATTTATCGGCAGATGGCAAAATTATTGTGGTGCAACGGGTGAATCGCCAAGATCCCAGCGACTTCGGGCCCTGGATCGTGCGAGAAGGAGCAGCTCCCCAACCCCTTAAGGGGCAACCCGGTGGCGATTTTCTGATCACCCCCGATAGTGATGCTCTGGCGATCGCACAAGGTCAGGGTTTAGCGTTACTGCCCCTTTACCCCGATGCCAAACCTCTCGACTTTTTGCCTAAGTTTGGCATGGTACTCAGTTTTTCCAGGGATGGATCCCTGGCTGCCATGCTGAAATTTAATCCCGATCGCACCCGATCGTTGTTCCTTGTCACCAATCAGGGAACTCAGAAAGAACTGTTAAAAACGAATGGATCTGTTCTGAGTGCCCAGTTTGATCCCACCCGGCAAACCCTATAC
>NZ_JBLZFZ010000124.1:0-5276 GCF_050753385.1 Pantanalinema rosaneae CENA516 | reverse complement strand
CTATAGTGCAGATAAGCGAGGAATTCTGAGGATTTTGAGGTTAAAGCTATCAAGATCCAGAAATTTTCATAATTCTGCTAACCCGGTCTCTCGTTAGCTCCGGCTCAGGTTGCGATCGCAATAACCTCTGAAAGTATAAATATTGACAGAATCTAGGCGGCATTCTGGCAAAATCTGCTCAATCCGCTGGCTCAACCGCTCCCCCCGCTCTCCAGCCTGAAACCTGGCAGATCCTCTCGATCACCTGCCATGATGAAGAAACACAACAAACAGTAAACATATATTGTTACTTTCTTGACTCAAAGTTCCTATTATGTAGTTGCTACTCTGAATGAGGTTCCGTCCCCATGACATTTCCGATCAACACCGCGCCACTATCTGCCGAAGCCCTAGTAGAGGAGTTCTTTCGGCGATCGGAGGGCAACTGGCGCTCTGAACGGCGCTACTACACCCTGACCAACGGGGAAACGCAGGAAGTCGTCAGTTTTGTCACAGTACAGTTCTTGCCGCAAGGTAGCCCTGAACTGATTCAGTTAGCTCAAGCCCACGAATTGGTAGACGAAGCCGCACTGACCTGTGGTGCGTTAACCACCTGGAACAGCCACTACACCATGACCGATCGGAAAGAATCATCGGGTGAAACCGTGTTTGGTGTGTTGGGCGATCGCCTCTATCGCGATCGGGGATTTGCCACCACCAAACCGATTACTGCTCAGTTTTCGCTCCCCGAACCCACGACGCTGCGGCTGAGAACGGAATATAACCAATCGGTGTTTGAAGAAGAAATTAAACTCGTCGGTAGCAAATATCGCACCCGCCAAACGATCATTTCTCGGGCGGGCGAAGAACAAATGATTGGGCAATATCTAGAACGCCGAATTTAGCACTTACCAGCAAAAGGTTTAACTCCCGCAAAATCTAACAATCACTTAAGCTTTGTGCCAACTGCACAGGGCTTTTTTATTGCGAAATATTACCTGTTAAGTTTCTCTACTTCTGGGCGAAAACTGTTGACAGAAATGGCAACTTAACTGGGTCAAGGAGGCTTTCGTTGCGAAGTATTAAGCAAAATCATTAAGGATTTAGGGAAGTTACAGCGGCGCGATCGCTTGCCAGGAAAAGGCTAGATACCGATTTACCTACACTCTTGATCACAGCAGCAATTGTTACGGTTTGTGAAAAAATAACAACTTCTCACAATTCGTAACAAATATGGTCACTCCAGCATTGTATAAAGGGATTTTGAAGGGGGAAAACGCAGACAAGTTTTGCCAAAGCCCTGATTCTCCGGGCTTTCCAGCCTCTCATACTTGTTATGAAGTTTTCTCAGATTCGGCATCAGAGTCTGAAGAATCAAACCAAATCCCTTGTGGAGATGGCTTTGAGGACTGGAAAGTTTGAACTATCAGATTTGGGTCTGTTTTTATTCTCTTCATGGCTGCGTTTGTAGCCTTTACTCAACAACTGATTTGCTTCAGTTTTGAAAGAAACCCATACTCAACCGATCAATTAGGAGATTCAAGCTATGCTAGACGCGTTTGCCAAGGTGGTTTCCCAGGCTGATGCACGTGGTGATTATGTTAGCGGCGATCAAATTGATGCGTTGAGCGCATTCGTTCGCGATGGCAGCAAGCGCCTTGATGCAGTGAACCGGATCACCGGTAACGCTTCCGCTATCGTTGCAAATGCAGCTCGTGCTTTGTTTGCTGAGCAACCCCAACTGATTGCTCCCGGTGGAAATGCTTACACCAACCGTCGGATGGCTGCTTGCCTCCGCGACATGGAAATCATCCTGCGCTATGTGACCTATGCTACTTTCACTGGCGACGCTAGCGTTCTCGACGATCGCTGCCTGAACGGTTTGAAAGAAACCTACCTGGCTCTGGGTGTTCCTGGTGGTTCCGTGGCTACTGGCGTTCAAAAGATGAAAGAAGCAGCTCTGGCGATTGCTAACGACCCCAACAACATCACTCGTGGCGATTGCAGCGCTCTGATGGCTGAAATTTCCAGCTACTTCGATCGCGCAGCCGCAGCAGTTGCTTAATTTTCCCGTTGTCTGAGTTGATGCCTTATAGGTCGCAACTCGTCACACACAGTCTTTTTTCAACGTCAAAATTGTAAACACTAGGGAGAAACTAGATCCATGAAGACCCCTTTAACTGAAGCGGTAGCAGCTGCTGATTCTCAAGGTCGTTTCCTGAGCAGCACCGAACTCCAAGTTGCTTTCGGTCGTCTGCGTCAAGCTGGCGCTAGCTTAGAAGCCGCTAAAGGTCTGTCCAGCAAAGCTCAAAGCTTGGCTGAAGGCGCTGCTAACGCTGTGTACCAAAAATTCCCCTACACCACCCAAATGCAAGGTGCTAACTACGCATCTGATGCTCGTGGTAAGGCGAAGTGCGTTCGTGACATCGGCTACTACCTGCGGATGATCACCTACTGCTTAATCGCTGGCGGCACAGGTCCGATGGATGAGTACCTGATCGCTGGTCTGGCTGAAATCAACAGCACCTTCGAACTGTCTCCTAGCTGGTACGTTGAAGCTCTGAAGCACATCAAAGCTAACCACGGTCTGAGCGGAGATCCTGCTGTTGAAGCTAACTCCTACATCGACTACGCTATCAACGCTCTGAGCTAGATCGCGTTTCTTAGCCCGGCAAAGTAAGCAGGCTATCGGCAGTTGCTCGTAGTTGTTTACTTTACCGGGCAGTTTTTTTGCACAGAGGCATTGATACCAGGCTGAAACAACCTTTCTAAAAACGTTTCTAGGTCGCGTTAATAGCGGGAGATACGAGCATGGCGGGTTTAGCAGAAGCGGGACGATTGGGAATTAGTCCATTTGATGTGCAGCCAGTAGAACTCCGTCCGAACTGGACGGCAGAGGATGTAGAAACGGTCATCCGGGCTGCCTATCGTCAGGTCTTGGGGAACGAGCATTTAATGCAAAGTGAGCGGCTAACCAGTGCCGAATCACTCTTGCGCCAGGGAGTAATCACGGTTCGGGATTTTGTGCGGGCGATCGCGCAGTCCGAACTCTATCGGAACAAGTTTTTCTATTCCAATTTTCAAACTCGGTTTATTGAGTTGAACTATAAGCATCTGCTGGGTCGCGCACCCTACGATGAAGCAGAAATTGCTTACCACGTTGATCTCTATACATCCCAAGGTTACGAAGCAGAGATCAACTCCTACATTGACTCTGTGGAATATCAACAAAGTTTTGGTGAGAGTATCGTTCCTCACTATCGGGACTTCCAAACTGATCACCCAGGTCAAAGAACGGTAGGCTTTAGCCGCCTGTTCCAGCTTTACCGGGGTTACGCCAATAGCGATCGGGCTCAAGGCAAGAGACAAGGACGGTTAACCTGGGAAGTTGCCAAGAATGCCGCCTCTCCCATCAACGCCCCTGGTGGTTCGGGAGCATTAGCCGGTCAAGCGGGAGGACCTCGCGGTGGTTTGTATCGGATTCGGGTGACGCAAGCCGCGTCTCCGACGACCACGGTCGTTCGCCGCAGTTCTACCGAAATTTTGGTTCCCTATGAGCAACTGTCTAGTAAGTTGCAGCAATTGAACCGTTCCGGTAGCAAAGTTGTCAGTATTACCCAATCCTAAGCAGACCTCAATCATGAGCGATAGGTCATGGGTAGCACTGCGCTAGCTATGACCTATCGCCAATGGTTCATGTAATTCTGGATGGGCTGTTCCAAATTAGCTGTGTTACGAAAGGAGAATTCAGGTGGCTATTACAGCAGAAGCATCCCGGTTGGGAACATCCGCCTTTAGCGAAACTGCTCCCGTCGAATTGCGCCCGGTTGCCACACGAGAGGATATCGAGAACGTAATTCGTGCCGTTTACCGCCATGTGTTAGGGAACGATTACCTGATGCAGTCGGAGCGGTTGGTGAGTGCAGAATCGCTGTTGCGCGATCGCAAAATCACGGTGCGTGACTTTGTCCGCCAGGTGGCAAAATCCGACCTGTATAAAACGAAGTTCTTCTACAACAACTTCCAAAGCCGCACGATCGAACTTAACATCAAGCACCTGCTCGGTCGGGCTCCTTACGATGAATCGGAAATCATCGACCACCTGGATCGCTATCAAACCGAAGGCTATGATGCCGATATCGATTCATACATCGATTCCCCCGAATACACTCGGTACTTTGGCGAAAACGTCGTGCCTTACTACCGCGATCTAGAAACCAATGGTCGGGGACAACGGACAGTTGGCTTCAGCCGGATCTTCCAACTCTATCGGGGTTATGCCAACAGCGATCGCTCCCAGGTGGGTGGCAAAACACCTCGGTTAGTCACGGAATTAGGTCGCAATACGGCTTCTACCGTCGTGGCTCCGGGTGGCAAGGGCGCAGGCTACCGGGCTTCTCTGAAGGGAGTCACTCCGAACAGTGCGTTCCAGGGCTCTACCGCCTTTGGGTCTGGTCGGTTGTTCCGGGTCGAAGTTGCTGGGCTCTCAACGCCTCGCTATCCTCGTGTTCGCCGCAGTAACAAAGCCGTGATCATTCCTTACGAGCAGTTGTCGGATCACATGCAGCGGGTTCAACGGGAAGGCGGCAGAATCGCCAGCATCACTCCGCTCTAAACGCTTGAACGTAGCAACCAGAATTCGGACTGGGTTCTGAGTTCTGGTTTTCTACCGTTCAGGCTACAGTGCTATTAAATCCTGTTTGGAGAAATACAAATTATGATGAACCAAGTTGTAACGGGAACCGCTGGCAGCAGCCGCTGTTTTCAGTACGAAGTTCAGGGCTTGCGCCAAAGCGACGACACTGAAGGCATGAACTATCAGATTCGGTCTAGCGCCAGTGTGTTCATGACTGTGCCCTACAACCGGATGAATGAAGCCATGCAGCGGATTACCCGGATGGGCGGCAAGATTGTCAACATCAAGCCAATTGGCTAATTAGTAGCCCACAGTCCTATCGCGACGATCGAGTCCCCTTATTTCCCTCAGAGCTATGGATGAGTTCACTTCTGAGCAGTTTGGTGCTGACTCATCAGCCGACCAAGCGGCTGCGCTGACGATCGAGCAGGCGATCGCCAATCTCCAGGGCGATGACTGGGGACAACGATACTATGCGGCCTGGTGGTTAGGTCGGTTCCGAGTTCGCACTCCGGAGGCGGTTGAGGCATTAATTACCTCCCTGGCTGACGAGGCGGATCGGACTCCCGATGGAGGGTATCCCCTACGACGCAATGCAGCTAGAGCTTTAGGTAAATTGAACGATCGCCGAGCAGTGCCTGCCCTGATTCAGTGTTTGGAC
>NZ_JBLZFZ010000123.1:0-5271 GCF_050753385.1 Pantanalinema rosaneae CENA516 | reverse complement strand
AGATGTGTATAAGAGACAGCTTTCTATACCCATCTTACAGCGCCTGAAGGATCAACGAGCGGTCGATGCCCTGAACTTCCGCGGGCCGCCAGCGAACAGCTTTCTTGAGGCTATGGCCTGGTGGGTCGGCGAGAAATACTTCAAACATCCCGCTTCCCGCACACGGAACATCTTCGAGGCGACGAGCAGGCTGAGACCGGACGGGTCTCTTGATGTATTACTCGCGGCGCATGGCTTCGATATGATCCAGAGGCGTTCATGGGGTTATGCCTTTGCCAATGGGAAGCGTCACCGTGTTCCCATTGACTGGATCGAATATAAGCCCGTTTGCAAGAAAACCCGTTTCATTGTCCATGGATGGGGCGATGAGGCCGGCGATCAAGGCGCAAGGCACCAGACCAATGGAAGAACCGATTACGGGTTTGCCAATTCGGTCGAGCGCAGGGGCAACCAGCTCGTGGTTAATTACGAAACTGTCCGGGCCACCATAAAGTTGAAGGACGCCGGGCCAATGGCAGAAGCGGAACAACCATGATGGTTGGGCGATGCGAGCCTCGGAAGGATCGTATGCGCGGTCTGCCCAATCGGGACTGAAAGAAGGATATCGGCCGTGTCTAAGAAGTTGCTCAGCACAGACTTCATGAAGCGCGCGATCGCGCAGGCGAAAGCCGTGGCTGCCGATAGGCAGGAGCAGATCCTTACCCCGCCAATCATGCTTGCCGGCATACTGCGCGCATCGGATGCGATGGAGAAGGGCGATTTGCCTTCGGATATGACCGCCAAGGTGCGTTCGCGTATCCACCAGGCACTCGAAGCCGGAAAACATCTGGTTCCGGGAGGGCCGCTCGCGGAAGTCGAAACTTCGATCCCGTTGGACGAGGACGTCAAGAACGCGCTCGGCACCAGCGACGCTGATCTGTCGCGGTTTGTCCTATCGCTTGCTCATCTCGTGGCACCTCTCGGACCGAATGAGCTAGTCGAGGCCACTCTCAAACACCTACCTCCAGTTGCTGCTGGCGTGACTGTGGAACAAGTCACGCCGGCGTTGTTCGCGGCCGCAGCTTTGACAGCCTTCGAAGCAGGAGAGTTCGTCAGCAAGCCCGAGCTTGCCGCAATCTTCGCGCCCAATCGTGTCTATCTGGACCTGCTTCGATCGAAGGCGTCAGGCGATCGTGGTGACGAGGTGCTGGCTCAAGCCGTTGCACCGGCACTACACCCTGATCTGGAGCAGGCGCTGAAAGGTGAACCGGATGCGACCTCGGCCTTTATCGCAGCCTTGAACCTCGGACTGAAGGTCGGGGTCAGAAAATATGCCGACCGCGCAACTGCCTATCATGAGGCCGGGCACGCCATCGTCCACCATGTTCTGCGCCCACAAATTCCCATGGCTTACATCTCGATCGAGCCGACCCAGCAATATGACGGAGTATTTGCTCTCCAAGGTGGATCGCCCCACTGGCAGGATTTTACGCGTGACGGCTTTCTGGACGAACTCAGCGTCTGCCTTGCTGGCCGCGGAGCGGAGATCATCAAGTTCGGCTATGGCAGTCATGGCACCGGAGCCAGATCGGATCTCGAAAATGCGACTTCGCT
Source organism: Pantanalinema rosaneae CENA516 (assembly GCF_050753385.1). Taxonomy (NCBI): domain Bacteria; kingdom Bacillati; phylum Cyanobacteriota; class Cyanophyceae; order Leptolyngbyales; family Leptolyngbyaceae; genus Pantanalinema; species Pantanalinema rosaneae. The sequence goes on along the minus strand of NZ_JBLZFZ010000123.1, from coordinate 3,678 downwards.
GGCATGGCATCATATCGCCAATGCAGGTCACGATCCGCATTTCGGGCCGGTAAGCCTCAAGGTGGTCACGGATCAACTCGGGAAGCAGCCTGGCTGGCTCGCGCAGCAGGCCGAGCAGCGTCTTCGGAAATCCTTCGAGAGGCGGAGGCGCGCACAGAAAGCATCCTGCGCACTAACTGGCTGAAGGTCGAAGCCCTTGCCGCAAGCCTGATCGTCAGCCGCAGTCTCGACCTTGAGGGCTTCATGAATACGCTGATGACCACTGGCCTCGAAGGGCTTCCCGGCACCGTCGTCGCCGAAAGTGAAGCGGTTGAACGCGAAGTGGTGTTCGCTCGGGAGCCGGGCTCAATCGAGACAGACGAGGGAACGGTGCGTTTTGACCCGGGCGATGCGATCATGACCGGCGAGACGGGCGAACAGTGGCCCGTGCCGCGAGCCATGTTTGAGCAGCTTTATGAACCAGTCTCAGGCACGGAGATCGGCACTGACGGCCTCTATCGCAAACGTGGCAAGCGCGTCTGCGCCCTGCAGTTGGCGGATGCCGCGCGCGTCGATCTGAGTGACGGCCGGGGCGTCCTGATGGGACGCGGAGGGGACTGGATCGTGGAATACGGCTCGGGCGATATGGCGATCGTTTCCGCCGCGGTGTTCGCGCGCACCTATCGGGTCTGTGATTGAAAGTAGTGGGCGGCACCAAATCATGAACGAGGCGGTGGCTCGGATCTTCATCTCGTCGACCTTTCGCGATTTCGGCGAGGAACGCGACCTGCTGGTGCGCCAGGTATTTCCTGCGCTGCGGGAAAAACTGCGCGAACGCTTTGTCGAACTCGTCGATGTCGATCTGCGCTGGGGGATCACCGCCGAGCAATCCGAGCGCGGCGAGGTCCTTCCGATCTGCCTTGCCGAAATCGACCGGGCGCGGCCCTGGTTCGTCGGGATGCTGGGAGATCGCTATGGGTGGGTGCCGCCTGTCGACCATTATGACCAGGCTCTCGTCGATCAGCTGCCTTGGCTTGCCGAGCATCAAGGCCGCAAGAGCGTTACCGAACTCGAAATCCTGCACGGCGTTCTGAACGATCCCGCAATGGCAGGCCGAGCCTTCTTTTATTTCCGCGATCCAGCCTACGCGGCGACCAAGGGCGAAGACTACATCTCGGCTTCACCCGAGGATGAGCAGCGTCTCGCTGATCTGATGGATCGGATCCGGGCGAGTGGCTTCCTGTGGTCGAGGCCTATCCTGATCCGCAGGCGCTCGCGCAGCAGCTTGAAACAGACCTGTGGGCGGCGCTCGATGAAGCCTTCCCGGCAGAGGATGTGCCGGACGCATTTGAGCGGGAGCAGCGCCGTCATGCCGCTTACGCTGCACCCAGGCGGCAGCTCTATCTCGGCGGCAAGACCTATCTCGGGCAGCTTGACGAAGCCATGGTCCAAGGAAGCCAGCGGATCTTGGTTAGCGGGCAGTCGGGCGGTGGAAAAAGCGCGTTGCTGGCCAACTGGCTGGAACGATATCGCGCCGCGCAGCCAGCGCATCATGTGCATGCCTATTTCCTTGGCGCCGGCAGCGATGCGACCAATCCGTTCCATCTGGTGCGGCACTTGATCGAGCATATCCGGCGCATGACCAGCAGCCAGAACGAGATTGCCGACGCCCCTCAGGCACTGCTCGACAGCCTTCCCGCTTGGTTGGCACAGGCTTCGGCCTACGCAGCGCGTCACGACACGCAGTGGCTGATCGCGCTCGATGGCCTCAACAATCTGGCTGATCTTTGCGACTTGCGTTGGTTCCCCTCATTCCTCCCTGACCGAATCCATGTAGTTGTCTCCTGCCTTCCGGGCGATGTCCAAACCGTGCTGCGGTCAAAAGGGCACTGGCATGAAGTCGCGGTCGCGGCGCTGACCGACGCCAGCAGCCGCGAACTTTTGCGCGCCTATCTGGCGATCTACAACAAGACCCTGCCCGATGACCTCGAGGACAGGGTCATTGAGCATCCTCTGTCTCGCATTCCTTTGTTCCTGCGCACGCTGACCGAGGAATTACGCCTGTTCGGCAACCATGAGGCGCTGTCACAGCAGCTTGATCTTTATCTTGCGTCGGCGACGATCGATGACCTGTTCGAACGGGTGCTGGCACGGATCGAGGCGGATTGTGGAGCGCAAGCCGTGCGAAAGGCGATGGTTGCGCTCTGGGCCAGCCGGGCGGGGCTGACCGAACAGGAGCTTCTCGCCTACTTGGGCCTGCCGCGCACGACCTGGGCTGTAATTCGCTATGGGCTCGGCACAGCGCTTCTCGAAAGCGGGGACCGGATCGCTTTCGGGCACGACTACATGCGAATCGCGGTGTCCGATCGTTACCTTGCGGGCAATGGCGCGCTTGCCGATGAAGGCCAGACCCCGTTGGCTCTTCGACGGCGGGCCAAAGCGCATGCCGATCTGGCAAAATGGTTTGAGGCGCGTGCATTCACGACGGATGGCGGTGACGGGATTAGCATCTCCGACGCGCGCACCATCGAGGAGATTCCCTACCAGTGGCAGGCCGCGCGGCGGTGGGAAAAACTGAAGGCATTCCTGACGCGGCATGATGCCTTCAAAGCTTTTGGCGAACACAGCGACGAATATGAGTTGCTCGGCTACTGGCTTCAGGTCGAGGCGCATTGCAAGGTTAGGCTTGAGAATGCCTATCGGCTCGCATGGTCCCGTTGGAAACGGCATCTGAACAAAGAGACCAAGGGCCATTGTAGCACAGCGATTGTGCGCTTTCTGGACGTCGCCGGAAGGTTTTCCGGTGGTTTCGCTGTGCGTATGGCGCAAGAGGCGCTGACGATTGTCGAACACGCTTTGGGGCCGAATCATCCCGATGCTGGGGCCCGGCTACACGACCTTGCGGCGTTGTTGCATGCTAAAGGCAATCTTGCGCAGGCCGAGCCGCTCTACCTTCGTGCGTTGATCATAGCCGAGCAGACACAAGGGCCTCAGCATCCCGATACTGGGGCGCGTCTCAATGATCTAGCACTGCTGTTACAAGACAAAGGCGACCTATCTCAAGCCGAATCGCTGTTTCGACAATCACTTGAAATTTCGGAACAAGTATTTGGAAAGGAACATCAATTTACAGGTATCAGGCTAAGTAACCTGGCGAGATTGCTCCAATTGTTGGGCGATTTTCATTCAGCAGAAGAATTTTTTCGGCGGGCACTAGACGTCGCTACGAGAGCTTTAGGCTCACATCATCCTTCAGTAGGAATAGCAAAAAACAATTTGGCAGGAGTGCTTCACGACAATGGCGAATTTGTGGACGCGGAACAGCTATATAGGGATGCGCTCGCGACAGTAGAGAAGACTTTAGGGCCACACCATCCAACGACAGGAAGGCTTCTCGAAAATCTAGCCGTTCTTCTTCGAGACAAAGGGCAATTGGCTGAGGCTGAACCGCTCAATATCCGCGCTCTGGAAATTTCTGAACGGGCAGAGGGTCCAGAACATCCGTCGACGGCACAGCGTCTCAACAACCTTGCAATGGTGCTCGCAGACAAAGGTGATATTGCGGCAGCAGAGCCGCTAGTTCGCCGCGCGCTTACGATTGCTGAGAAGGCGCTGGGTCCGGATCACCCCTCTACGGAGACAAGCCTCAACAACCTTGCAAGGCTGCTTGAGGCCAAGGGCTGTCTCTTATACACATCT
>NZ_JBLZFZ010000122.1:0-5550 GCF_050753385.1 Pantanalinema rosaneae CENA516 | reverse complement strand
AGATGTGTATAAGAGACAGGAGGAAGATGGGGTGGGGTGGGGAGAGCGAGAGGCTGTATGGGTGACGATCGCTGGCGACTGACGCGAGAGTTGCTGTTTGGGCAACGGTTTACCCTGCCGACTTACCGGAACTAGCCGTTTTCTCTGTTCCTTACCTTCCTTATCTCCCCTATCTTCCTTACCCTCCCCATCACCCAGTCCCAACTGCTGCAATAACACCCTCTGCATTTGCTCGATCGCGCTATCCCAATCGCCATAAGCAGGTTGGCGGAATAGTCGCATCGTGGGATACCAGGGGCTATCATCGCGATCGAGCATCCAGCGCCAGTCGGGGGCAAACGGTAGTAGCAACCAAACAGGTTTACCTAATGCACCCGCTAAATGCGTTACCGCCGTATCGACACTAATGACTAAATCTAATTGCTGAATCCAGGTCGCCGTATCGACAAAATCCAACAATTGCTCCCGTAAATCGTGAATTTCAGGATGAGCTTGCAACAACTCTAAATCCGTAGACTGAATTTCTTTCTGCAAACTATACAGTTGCACCTGTGGTAACTCAGCTAATGACAATAGTTTTGCCAACGGGACTGCCCGACTGCGGTTATACGGATTTTGCGGATTCCCATTCCATACCAACCCAATCTTTAACCCAGCCTCACCTCCCTCATCTCTCTCACCTCCCCCACCACCCAAATACGGCACATCCGCCGGAATCGTCGCGATCGTCGTCCCCAAAATAAACGGCAGACTCATCAACGGCGCATGGACATCAAACGCAGGCAAGGGTTTGCCATAGGGAATCACTTCAGCAATCCCAGGTATCCGTTGAAATAAATTGACCAGAGGGGGATGGCATTCCACCACCACACGTCCGCCTCGTTGCACGACGATCGGCACATAGCGAATAAACTGAATCGCATCGCCCATGCCCTGTTCTGTATGCAGAAAAATCGTTTTACCGTTGAGGGGTGAACCATCCCAGCGATCGCCCGGAAAGGGACGCGGCGGATTTTGCTCCTGAAACTTGCTCCACTGGAACCGCCATTCATATCCGGCAAACCCTGGTTCCAGATCACCGGCTAACAAGTAGGTCAGGGCTTTATTCCAGTGCGCTTCGACAAATTCAGGTTTCAGGTCAATCGCTCGATCGTAAGCTACAAAGGCTTCTTCAATCCGATTACAGTTCCGTAAAGCAATGCCCAAATTGTTGTAAGCTCCGGCAAAGTCCGGTTGAATTCGCAGGGCTTGCTGGAAGTGATCAAACGCCACCTCAAACTCACCGTACTGTTGCAGCATATTCCCCAGGTTGCTATGGGTTTCTGCCAGATCGGGATTAATTTCCAAAGCACGCCGATAACAGGCGATCGCGTCATCGATTTTGTTCTGTTCCTGATAGGCATTCCCCAGGTTATTGTGAACTTCGGCATAATCGGGACGCAGTTCAATCGCCTTCTGAAAATAGGCAATTGCCTCATCTATTTTCCGTTGATCTTTTAATAACGCCCCTAAATTACTGTAAGCCTCGGCAAAATTAGGACGATATTCTAACGCCTTTTGATATTGCGCGATCGCCTGGTCTGGCTGACCAAATTCCTGATAGGCATTGCCTAAATTATTCAATGCTTCTGGATAGTCAGGGCGAATCGCCAAGGCTTGCTGATACGCTGCGATCGCCGCCTCTAACTTGTTTTGCAGTTGCAGGGCATTGGCTAAACTATGGTGCGCTTCGGCAAAATCCGGTTTCAGGTCGATCGCCCGTTGATGTTGGACAACTGCCTCATCATACTTTCCTTGTTGCTGTAACGCATGTCCCCAACTGTTGTACGCCTCAGGGAAATTCGGCTTAAGCGCGATCGCCTGCCGATAGTAGTCGATCGCCTCATCAAGCTGCCCCTGGCGTTGTAGTGCTACCCCTAAATTGTGATGGGCTTCCGGGTAGTTCGGCTTCAGCAGCATGGCTTCCCGGTAATGGGGAATGGCTTCCTCCAATCTGCCCAAATCCTTTAAAGCCGCTCCCAGGTTATTGTGGGCTTCGGGATAATTTGGTTTCAGCTTTAGCGATCGTGCGTAGGTGGTGATCGCTTCCTCCAGTTGACCTGACTCCCGCAGCGCATTCGCCAGATTATTCAATACCTCAGGATGATCTGGCTTTAGCTCCAACGCCTGCCGATAGTGCCCGATCGCCTCCGTTAACCGACCCAATCCCCGCAGGGCGATCGCCACACTATTATGGGCATCAGGAGTATTCGGTTGCTGTGCCAATACCTGCTCAAAGCCCGCTAATGCTTCCTCAAATCGCCCCTGTTGATACAGCAATGCCCCGAGAAAGTTCAAGGCATCCACGGCATCCGGTTGTTGCACCAGAATTTGGCGGTATAGCTGTTCCGCCTCAGTTACCTGCCCTGCCTGGTGATGTTGCAACGCGCGGTTTAACAAATCTGAGGTACTGAGCATCGACGGACTCCCCTGCCATAGGTCATTGGGACACTATTCTAGCGAGGGTAAGAGCATTGGGAGCAAGGAAAAATCCTAACTATCCTGGGGCAGAATCCGCCCGATCGTCCGATTCTCAGGCGTTAAAGTCGCTTGAGCCACCCGTTGAATATCCGCCGCCGTAATCGCTTCAATTTTCTCAATTTCTGTAAACAGGTTGCGCCAGTTGCCAGTTTTCACCTCATATTCCAGTAACAATTGCGCCATGCCACTATTAGACGATAGGGAACGTAGCAATCCCGCCTTTGCCTGAGTTTTGACGCGATCGAGTTCTGCCGCCGATACAGGTTCTGTTTTTAAGCGATCGATTTCCGTTCGCAACGATTTTGCCACTTCTTCCACCGTATGTCCGGGAGCGGTCAGAGCATAAAACAGCATCAAATTATCAAACTTGTCCCCTGGAAATCCCGTAAAGCCCTGTGCCGTTAGTGCCACCTGTTGCTGTTCCACCAAGGATCTATACAGTCGGGAAGTCCGCCCACTGCTGAGAATATCCCCCATCATGTCATAGACAATATGATCCGGATGCTTAAAGGCTGGAGCGTGGTAGCCTTCTAAATACCAGGGTTGCGATTTCAGTCGCAAGGTGACTTCCCGCGTTGCGGTTTGTGGTGGTTCCACGGCGATTACTTCCGGTGGAGCAGGTCTGCTGGGAAAGCGACCAAAGTAGGTATTCGCTAACCGTTTAACCTCTGCTGGATTCACATCGCCCACGATGGCGATCGTCAAATTATTCGGCACATAATGGGTATCAAAAAATGTCTGCACATCCTGCCGTGTCAGGTTGCGAATATCCTGGTCATAGCCAATCACCGGACGATGATAGGGATGCACCTTAAAGGCAGTCTCCAGAAAGGCTTCGATCATTTGCCCGATCGGCGAATTATCCGTCCGCATTCGCCGTTCTTCCAGAATCACCTCTTTTTCCTTATAAAATTCCCGAAATACGGGATCTAAGAAGCGTTCCGACTCCAGCGACATCCAGAGTTCTAATTTATTTGAGGGAAAACTATAAAAATAGCGAGTGGCATCGGTAGAGGTATTGGCATTCAGTCCCACCCCTCCAGACTGTTCCACAATCCGCCCCAGTTCATTCTGTTGCACCAGTTCTGACGCAGCAGCTTCCACTTTGGTAAACTCTGCCTGTAGCTTTTGGACTTCTGCCGTTTGTCCTTGCTGAGTCGCGACTTGGATCTGATCTGCCAACTGATCCAGGCGATCGAGTAAGGGTTTCTCGGTCTGGTAATCAGTTGTGCCAATCCGGCTGGTGCCCTTAAACGCCAGATGTTCCAGGAAATGAGCCACGCCAGTTTTGCCATTTGGTTCATCGGCTCCCCCCACATCCGCGTAGGTCAGAAACGAAACCGTCGGGGCTTTATGCCGCTCCAGCACAATGAATTTCATGCCATTGGCGAGTTTGAACTCTGTTACCTGATCGATGACGCGATCGAGATACGGCTGAATCGATTGGGTCGTCGCTGGTTGTGCCCACACGCTTTCTGCTACTGTCACCCAACCAAACACCGTTAGCAGCAGGGATAGCACGATCGCCCGTCCCCATTGTTTTAATACCGATAGAATATTTCTGGAGCGAAAGCAGGACATAGACTGATCCAGTAGAGCGAATAACTAGGAAAAAATGCACTCTATCCAGGATACTTGCTCTAATTCCGAGTTGTGGCGAAAGTCGAATTGATTCAATTAGGTAATCCCTACGATCGATTAAGATTAGCCGCTACAGGTGACTAAAACACCTAGCACGTAACCTTTCGGCATTAACGATTCAAATCCTCCAAAACTCCAGAGATCATGGTCTTTAACTGAGGGACATCCTCCTGCACTGCCCTCCAAATAATTTCTACATCAGTATTAAAATAATCATGAATCAATTTATCTCGTATTCCAGCAATATCACGCCAGGGGATAGCCGGATATTGGCTTCTTACTGAATCCGGAATGCGCTTTACGGCTTCGCCAATAATTTCGATCGCCCTAGAAACGGCAAACACCTTTTCTAAATTTTGTGAGAAAGCTGCAAACTCAATACCTGCCGTAAACTACTCGATCGCCGCAATCGCATCCAGAATATCTTGCAAGTAGTCTGCAACTTCTCTCTGACTCACAAATAGATAACCTCTGCCAAAATCCGCTCTCCAAGGCGTGGTTTTAAACCAGACTTATGCACCAAATCGACTTTGACTCCCAGATTGTCACTGAGATAGTGTTCCAGATTGACAAATTTTAACAAGCTTGGTGTCTCAAAAAACTCTACCAACACATCGATATCGCTCGTTTCAGTCTGTTCTTGCCTCACATAAGAACCAAAAATCCCGAGTTCCCGGACGTTGTAACGTTCCTGTAAAAACGACTTATTTTGGACAAGCCACTGCTGAATCTCCGCCAGCGTCTTCATAAGACTAACTCCCAGAAGGCAAGTACAGCAAGTCATCTAGCTTACCTTGCCCTGTTCCAGCGATAAACGGTGTATCAATCAGCACCTTGCGATTTCGATCCCCAACCGCCAATATTCCACCTTAATGCAAGCATCCATCACTATCGTTAATCCTGCTTCTTGCGCCAGTTGTGCCGCTACCGGATCAGCGATTCCCAATTGTGCCCATACCGTTTTAGCGTGAACCGCGATCGCCTCCTCCACCACCCCGGCTAAAAACTGCGATCGACGAAACACATTCACAATATCGATCGCTTCCGGCACTTCGCGCAGCGACGAATAACACGGCTGACCATCAATTTCGCGCACCGATGGGTTCACTGGATACACGGTATACCCCGCTTGCCGCAAAAATTGGGCAATCTGGTAACTGACGCGATCGGGTCTGTCCGAATGTCCCATCACCGCAATCACCTGAGCCTCCGTCAACATCTGCCGCAGCACCGAATCCGTTGGGTTGACAGTCGGCATATTGATCCACCTCAGCCTAACGACACGATCGCCCCAACACCAGCATCCCATCCGACAACGGATAAATCCCATCCGCTTCAGTCACCCCCTGCTTCCTCCCCATCTCCCCCATCTGTCTCTTATACACATCT
>NZ_JBLZFZ010000121.1:0-5567 GCF_050753385.1 Pantanalinema rosaneae CENA516 | reverse complement strand
AGATGTGTATAAGAGACAGCATCTCCCCCATCTCCCCCATCTCCCATTAATGCCCACCCTCCGACTGAGGTTCTTGAGGCACGTCTCGGGTGGCGGTAAAGGGAAACTCTCCAGAGGTGGAATTCAGTTGGACTACACCTTGAAGGGTTTTTCCCTCAAACTTGCCTTGAATCCTCAGTGGAAGCGAACAATTGGGTAAAGTGGCTGTGCCTCGTAAGGTCAGCGTTTGGTTATTCCAACGTCCGGTTAAAGACGGGTGTTCTGCCACGCTTCGAGTTCCTTTTTCTGAGGCATCTAGCGCTATCAGTGACCCGGTTAAAAAGACTCCAGATTGCTGAACGAACAAGACTAATGACTGATTTTGCCAACATTCAGGCAGGGTTGGGGCAGTGATGGGATAACGTCCACCCACGTAGGTAGGAGCGTGCAGATTCGCTTCGCCATAGGCTGAAATCACACTAAATAGCCCGATCACGATGCCAACAGCACAGCTATAGAAGGTCAGCGATCGACGATTCAAGTGGTGACTCATGCTTCAACCTCCGGGGATGGATCTTTAGAGTCAATCCCTAAGTTATTGGATTCCAGTACAGAGGCTAAATGGGATGTCACCTGACTATAACGGCGAGTAATCAGCAAGGAGGAGCGACAACGAACCGCTAATTCATCGGTATAGTAACCCAGGGTTTGCCGGTCTAATCCCCATTCGCGGCTGGCTCCCGCGATCGTCAGGTCTGCCTGTCCGGATGCCTCGATCACCGCTTCGATCGGGTTATTTGTTTCAACCACAGGCAAATAAATGCGATCGCGCACCGCCCTGGGAAGTTGCTCTAATAACAGGCGAAATTCGTGTGTTAGAGTCTGGCTGGCTGGCTCTTGAGTCACCCGCAGCACCGTTAAAGACGTATTGCGACAATTGACTAACAACCGCAGGGCAATTTCTAACCCCAAATCATTATGAATGTTGGGCATGTAGGGAACCAACAGATTTTCCAGTTTGCCATGCTGCCGATCGACAAAGACAGCCACATCCGTCCGAGCGGTGCTGAGAATTTGCCCGACTCTCCCCCCCAAGCGATTTCGACTGAATGCCGGACGATGCCAGCCCAACAGGATTAAATCCATCTGATCCCGTTCGGCAATCAGGTTTACTTCCTGCGCCACATCACTGGTCACCCACACAATCGGATGCACAAACGATTGCCCATAGGGTAGCCCTAATGTATCGACTAACTCTCGCACCTGTTTGAGTCGTTGCTCAATTAAGCGATCGACCTCAGCCGGAATACTTTCATAGGCATAATCTTCTTCCAGTTGGATCAGACTGAGGGGATGAACTACGGCAGAAATGGGGGCATCCGCCCGGTAAGGAGTATTGCCCAAAGCGATCGAGATGGCTAACTGAATCAGTCCTTTCTGAGTATGAGGATTCGCGATCGGAACCAACACCCGGTAATCAGCCGTCATTTCGGTAGGGCTGGGCTCGACCACCTCCTCTAACACCTGTTGCTGCGGATATGTCCACTCCAGCAAAGGCGAAGTCATAAACGTGGTCACTAGTGCCATGATCACCAGCATCGTAAATAACAAAGGGGAAATCACATTCAGACTCAGCCCAATATTCAGGACAATCAGCTCAGTCAGTCCTCTTGTGTTCATCAGCCACCCCAGGGCTGAAGCTTCCCGATGCTCGATTCGGCAAAACCGAGCCGCCCCATAGGTGCCTAAATATTTGCCAACGATCGCCACCAGCACAACCGCCGCACATAGTAGCCATAATCCCGGACTGTTCAATAAGCCAATCTGGGTGCGTAACCCACTATAGGCAAAGAAAATGGGCAATAGAAAGGTTAAGACAAAGTCTTCGGTCTTCTGGGCAAGTTCTCGAGTCAGTCCAGCGTGCTTGGGCATGACTGCCCCTAACAAAAATGCGCCAAAGATCAGATGAATCCCAATCAGTTCCGTAATCAGAGCCGACACTAGAACGCCCATGTAGATGGTCGCCAGGGCAAATTGGCTCAACCGTCCCGCCCGATCGTAATGGGTAGACAGTCGCCGCAAAAACTGTTGCACCACCGTCACCATCAGCCCTGTATATAGAGCCGCTTCTAGAATCGTCGGCACCGCCGCCAACATACTATTTGTCCGCGTCACCGCGATCGCCAATGCCAGCAAACACCATGCCGTCACATCATCCACGGCCGCACAGGTGAGAGCCAATGTGCCCAGGCGAGTTCCCTGCAAATTATTTTCCGTCAGGATTCGCGCCAATACTGGGAAAGCAGTAATGGACATAGCCGCCCCCAAAAACAGGGCAAAGGCAGTAAATGAAACCCCAGCATTTGAGACTAAGGGATACAACCCTAACGACAGCAGAGTGCCGAACAAAAATGGCACCAGAATGCTGACATGGGAGATCAACACGGCGACATCCAAGTGGTTCTTCAGGTATTTCGGGTCAAGCTCTAAGCCGATCAGAAACATGAAGAAGATTAAACCAATCTGCGATAGTACCCCTAGATACGCGATCGTGCTGGGTGGAAATAGGGTGGCAGCCAGATCAGGCGCTAGCAGACCTAATAAGGATGGACCCAACAGAATCCCAGCCACAATTTCACCAATGACTAATGGCTGTTTAATCCGGCGGAACCCTAAACCTACTAATCGGGATAGTCCGATGACAATCAGAATTTCAATCAGAACGAGAACAACGGTATCGAATTTCATGACCCTGAGAGGGAAAAGAGAAATAGAGAGCGGAGCGTGATCAAGGCGTAACGTCTAAAAAGCAACAACCCTATGAAACCGTAGCGGCAAATCTCGTTACCAACTCCGCAAAATCCGCCAATTGAGTTAAAAACTGTTTGAGTTTGATGAAAAACTTTGTCGGTAGGTCTACTCTAGTTTAGAAACATTGAGGTTCCTTGCTTATAATCTTTACAAGGATATTCGCCTATCCTGAAGTCACTCTTAAGTAGACCCTGTACCTTACTAAACCCTATTTAATGATGCCCCGGATACTCGTCATAGACGATGACCCTGCAATTTCAGAGCTTGTCGCCATCAATCTAGAAATGGCTGGCTATGATGTCAGCCAAGCTGCCGATGGCATAAAGGGTCAAGCTATGGCTCTGCAACTGCAACCAGACTTGATCATGTTGGATCTGATGCTACCCAAAGTAGATGGATTCACCGTCTGTCAGCGTCTGCGTCGAGATGAGCGCACAGCAGATATTCCGGTGCTGATGCTGACCGCACTAGGACAAACCCAAGACAAAGTAGAAGGGTTTAATGCGGGTGCCGATGACTACCTGACGAAACCATTTGAAGTCGAGGAAATGCTGGCTCGGGTACGGGCACTGCTGCGCCGTACCGATCGCATTCCGCAGGCGGCAAAACATAGCGAAATTCTCAACTATGGCCCGTTGACCCTGGTTCCCGAGCGATTTGAAGCCATCTGGTTTGACCAAACGGTAAAGCTAACTCATCTGGAGTTTGAACTGCTCCATTGTTTACTGCAACGGCATGGTCAAACCGTTTCTCCCGGCGAGATTCTCAAGGAAGTGTGGGGATACGAACCGAATGATGACATCGAAACGATTCGGGTGCATGTCCGCCATCTCCGTACCAAACTAGAGCCAGATCCCCGCCATCCCCGCTATATCAAAACGGTGTATGGCGCTGGCTATTGTCTGGAACTCCCTGCCACCGGAGGGCAAACCAACGAATCTTGACAACCCCCATCGGTTAGTGGACATCGTTAAGTCAGACATGCTAAGAGCTAAGAAGCTTTAGCTCATTAGTTTTGAGGCGTTAATTTAACCCTTGCAACCTTATCGATTTAGCTGGTTTGATTGGTTTTGTCTCTGGTATCCGCCAGGGTGGCTAGTGCTGTTCAATCGGCATTGGCAACATTACAAACCGGATCCAGATGGCTGGAACTGGCTGGAGTACGGCTTGTTTTTGGTGCCCGGTGGGTTCTATCTCGCCTTCGCCATCCGGTGGCTCCGGTTAGGAGGTCGATCGCCCACTAGCGAAATCCCCCTAACCCCTGATCCCACCTACCAACAAGCGTTTCGGGAGGAGATTTTAGCTCCGATCGTGCAGCACTATTTCCGGGGCGAACTGCATCACCTGGAACATCTGCCTGAGTCCGGCTCGGTGATCATTGCCATGAATCATGCAGGCATGTGCTTCCCCTGGGATTTTGTGGGGTTGGCGTTACTGCTGAGTCAACATAAAGGGTGGTGCGTTCAACCCCTGGCACATCCCTTATTTTTTGATCATCCCTGGTTACGCTGGTGGTTGCCATCGGGTTGGGCACAGGTATTAGGTGGAGTGCGGGCAGAAGTCCAACAGTTTGAAGCGGCGATCGCCCAACAAACTCTGATCCTCTATGCCCCGGAAGGCTGGCGAGGGCTGGCAAAGGGCTGGCAACATCGGTATCAACTGACCCAGTTCGATCCCAGCTTTGTGCGGCTCAGTATTCGCTATCAAACGCCCGTCGTACCCGTTGCCTGTCTGGGCAGTGAAGCCCTTCACCCATTTACCTTCAATATCAAGCCCCTGGCTCGCTGGCTGAAATTACCCATGTTCCCGCTTTCTCCCCTGATGCTTGCCTTCGTTTTATTTCCTTCAATGGGTGTTTGGGCAATGCGATCGCGGCTACGCTACTACTTACAACCGATTTGGCACCCCTGGGAACAGCCCCAATCTGCCGTTGCTGAAACCCCACAAGCCCCTCCGAAACGGGCAATGATGATGCGGTTAGCCGAGGATCTGCGATCACGACTACAAACGGTGATCTCTGACCTGCGGCAGTCACACATCGGTCATTCTGACACCTCACAAGAGCAGGAAGCGAAAGTCCCCCCGGTTCCAGGCTCCTGATCTGAGACAGGGAAGCGACTAGAAACGCCACTACTCCATCTCAGTCATGAACCTTAAACTCAATGAGCCAGACCGATCTTTATTTCATCGCCCTACTGCCGCCACCGGAGATTCAGGCAGAAACCACCGCGATTAAACAGCACTTCAGCGATCGCTACCACAGTCGGGCAGCCCTCAAATCTCCCCCGCACATTACCCTCCAACCACCGTTTAAATGGGAAGCGGATCACTTAGCGAACCTGCACCAACAGTTACATGAGTTTGCCCTGCAACAAACGGCGGTGCCGATCGCCCTGGAAGGATTCGCCGCCTTCCCACCCCGAGTCATTTATATTAATGTGCTCAAAACTCCCGAACTCTTAGCGCTAAAAGCCGCTTTGATGGCTCACCTAGCCACCACTTTAAATTTGAGCGATCCCGTCGAACAACGTCGCCCCTTTTCCCCTCACCTCACCGTTGCCTTCCGCGACCTCACCCGCCAACACTTCAAAACCGCCTGGGCAGACTTCCAACACCGCCCCTTCTCCGCCCAATTCACCGTCTCCCACCTCACCCTCCTGCGCCACGATGGCAAACGCTGGCAAATCCATCGCGAATTCCCCCTCGATCGCTAACACCTCCCTATCTTCCCCACCTCCCCACTCCCCACTCCCTACTCCTGTCTCTTATACACATCT
>NZ_JBLZFZ010000120.1:0-5747 GCF_050753385.1 Pantanalinema rosaneae CENA516 | reverse complement strand
CTGCTCGCCATCGACGGGGCCCTCGCCTGCGAGGAGTTCGACGAGGAATACGGCGAGCCCTCCCCGACCGGCGAAAAGCTCGTCGCGACGATCTCGCGCGCCATGCGCAACGGCGACGCGACCTGTTTCTCCCGAACGATGATGATGGCCTCCTTCGACTACGTCGCGATGCGCGCGATGCGGCGCTCGATCAAGCGCGAGGACATCGAGCGCTGGCTCTCGCGGCGGCAATACGAGGACGCGATCGCTGGCCTCGCGATCCTGAGCGCCATACCGCCGGAGCTGGTGGCCCGGCTGATCGTCGCCGACTCGCTCTACCCGTCGGCGATGCTGATAAAGGCGATCGGCTTCGACTGGGCGACGCTCAAGCCCTTCTGGCGGGAGCGGGTCGATGTCGGCGTGCCGCAGGAGAGCGCGATGGAGGTCTACGCCGTCTTCGACGCCGTGAGCCGGACGACGGCGCGCCGGATCATGCGCCACGTGGCCCTGCGCAACAAGGTGATCGCCTTCCCCGAGGTCGAGCCGGCGCCGGCGGCCGCCTGAACCGGCGCGGGCCTTCCGGTCACTCGCGCGCGTCGCGCGGGGCTGCGGGAGCGGCCGCCGCCCGCGCGCGCCGCTCCGTGACGAGGATGAACACGCCGCTGCCCACGATGACGAGGGAGCCCGTCCAGACCCAGGCGTCCGGCAATTGCCCGAACACCGCCCAGCCGAGCAGCACCGCGCCAGCGAGCTGGAGATAGGTGAAGGGCGAGACGAAGGGCGCGGGCGCGACCTCGAAGGCCCGCACCATGAAGTAATGCCCGAAGCCGCCCGAGAGACCGAGGCTCGCGAAGAGCGCCCAGTCGAGCGCGGAGCCCGGCGTCTTCCAGAAGAACGGCAGCGGGATCGTCGTCAGCACGAATCCCGTCACGGCGATGTAGGTGATCGACGTCGCCGCCCTGTCGCCGGAGGCGAGCTTGCGCGAGAGGAGCTGGTAGCACGCCGCCGCCATGGCGCTGCCGAAGACGATCGTCGCCGCGAGGTCGAGCCCGTCGCCCGGCCGCAGCACGATCACCGCTCCGATGAAGCCCGCCAGAATCGCGAACCAGCGGCTCACACTCACCCGCTCCCCGAGCACGAGAGGCGAAAGGGCCGTGACGATGAAGGGCGCCGTGAAGCTGATCGCCGCGGCCGTCGGAAGCTGCACGTAGAAGAGCGCCGTGACGTAGACCAACGTCGAGACGCAGAGCATGCTCGATCGCAGCAGCTGGAGCCCGAGATTCTCCGTGCGCAGCAACCCCGCGCCGTAGACCGGGGCGAAGACGGCGAGCATGTAGAACAGATGCCCGGCGTAGCGCGCCCAGGTGATCTGGAGCACGCCGTAATCCTGCGTGAGATATTTCGCCGCCGCGTTGAGCATCGGAATGAGCAACGCCGCGAAGCACATGTAGAGGACGGCCTTGTTCAGATCCTCCGGCCGCCCCGCCGGCGCGTTCATGGGCATGGCTCTCCGCTGCGCGACGGGAGGAACGTATCAGAGGCGCGGGGCGGGAGCGGCGCGGAAATGCGCACGGGCGGGAGGGCGGGGCGCGCGGGTCGCCCGCGAGGCCGGCCGGACAGGAGCGAGCATGGACGCCGACTCTTCCGTAAAGCGATCCGCGACAAGAGGCGGCTGTCGCGGCGAGACCATCGCGAACACGGGACCGACCTCGAGCCCTCCTCATGGCCTGCGCCGCAAGCCATCGCCCTCTGCGCATGACGGGATCCGCCCGAAGTCGCCGATCAACGGAAATCCGGCCAAAGACACGTTTTCCTCAGGCACGACGTAGAGGAAGCATCAACCAAGCACGGTGCCGGGAAATCACGACACCCATAAAATAAAGCAATAGATTAGATGTTTTTTATATTTTCCCCGCAAAATAT
Source organism: Pantanalinema rosaneae CENA516 (assembly GCF_050753385.1). Classification (NCBI taxonomy): domain Bacteria; kingdom Bacillati; phylum Cyanobacteriota; class Cyanophyceae; order Leptolyngbyales; family Leptolyngbyaceae; genus Pantanalinema; species Pantanalinema rosaneae. The sequence continues at coordinate 3,845 of NZ_JBLZFZ010000120.1, read as the reverse complement.
GGCTTCGATGCTGAAAATGCGTCCTTCGGGCAAGGGCATGGCGATGGACAAGTATCGGGTTCTGGCTGTCGATGACGACCCGATAGCGCTGGAGCTCATCGCGGCCGCGCTGGCGACGACCTGCGCCGTCCAGCTCCGCCGAAGCGCAGAAGAAGCGCTCCTCGAGCTTGGTCGCCGGGAGCAAGTCTACGATCTCGTCGTCACCGACATCGGGATGCCGGTCATGGACGGCATCGAGCTTGTCGGCCACATTCGCCGCTTCGAGGGCATGTCCCTCACGCCGATCATCGTATTGACGGGGCGATCCGACCAATCGTCGCGTTCCCGGGCGCTGATGGCGGGCGCCACGGATTTTCTCAGAAAGCCGGTCGACGCGCAGGAGCTGCGGATCAGGGTCGGAAACCTTTGCGAGCTGAACCGTTCGAGACGAATGCTCGAGATGCACGCGGAAAATCTCGAAACGAAGGTTCGTCAGGCGGTCATCGAACTATCGGATCGCGAAGAGGAAATGATCTTCCGCTGAGCCTCGCCGTCGAACAACGGGACTACGCGACGGGAAATCATCTGAAGCGGGTGTCGTCCTACGCGTCGGAAATCGCGAAGAATATCGGCGTCGACGCGAAAACCGTATCGGACATCGCTCTCGCCTCGCATCTGCACGATATCGGCAAAGTATCGATTCCGGACGACATCCTTCTGAAGCGCGGCCCCCTCGACGACGAGGAGCGTCGAATCATGCAACGGCACGCTCACGCGGGATTCAAGATCCTGAGCGGCAGCAAGAGCGCGCTGATCCAGCTGGCCGCCGAGATAGCCTATTGCCATCACGAACGCTTCTCCGGGGGCGGTTATCCTCGAGGGATCAGCGGACGAGACATTCCGATAGCGGCGCGCATCGTTTCCGTCGCGGACGTTTTCGATGCGCTGACGACGACGCGTCCCTACAAGGAGGCATGGCCCTTCGAGGATGCTTTCGCCGCAATAGAAACGGCTTCAGGCAGTCAATTCGATCCTGAATGCGTCGGCGCCTTCATGTGCCAGAGGAAGCGCATCCTCGAAATCGCGACAGAGCTTTCAGACTGACATCGATTTGACGGAGCAATCCGGCCAAATCGGATCAGAGGAATTTCCAGATGAACGCGAATTCTTCGACAAGATTAATCCAGCGTTTCCGACGGGAAACGTCCGGAAACCTCGCGGTCATCGTGGGATTGTCCTTGCTTCCGCTGCTCGGGGCGGTCGCCCTCGCGATCGATGTGACGACTTGGTACAGCTCGCGCGCGCGCCTCCAGAGCGCGGCCGACGCCGCTGCGATCGCGACGGCCAGGGAAATGCGCCTGGGCGCCACGTCGCCCGAGGCGCTGTCGGCGGCTGCGGAGGCGACGGCGCTTTCGGCGTTGTCGGCCTATTCCTCCGAGGCTTCACGGGCGAGCGTTTCCGCCGTCGTGAACAGCGACGCCCATTCGGTGAAAGTGACGATCGAGCACCCTCTGGACCGCGCCTTCAGCCGCGCGTTCACGGACGCCCTCGCCAAAGTGCAGGTCTCAGCCACGGCGCGCGTGACAGGCTCGGCGCCGATCTGCGTCGTCGGTCTGGATGAATCCGAACAGAGGACTCTGAATTTCGAGCAGGCGCGCTGCTCTCGGCGAAGAACTGCGCCGTCTATTCGAACTCCACGCACCCGCAGGGGATGCGCATCGCGAATTTCGCGGAGATCCGCGCCAGCCTGATCTGCTCCTCCGGCGGTCAGTTCGGACCGCTCGCCGCCTACCAGCCGCCCCCGCTCCTCGACTGCCCGCCCCTGCGGGACCCGCTCGCCTCGCGAGCCGCGCCGGCGGTGGGAGCATGCACCGAGACCGGTCTGGTCGTGCGATCCCGTCGCACGCTGACGCCCGGCGTCTATTGCGGCGGCATCCGGATCGAGCAGGGCGCGGAAGTCACCCTGGACCCTGGCCTTTACGTCATCAAGGACGGCCCGCTGGCCGTCGAGGACGGCGCGTTGATCGGGCGCCATACGAGCTTCTTCTTCACGGGCGCGGCGGCGGTGCTCGCCTTCGACCGGTCGTCGACGATCGACCTCTCGGCCATGCGCGACGGCGCGCTTGCGGCATCCTGTTCTTCGAGGACCGCGCGTCGCCGCCGGGGCGGGATTTTCGCATCTCGAGCGACGACGCCCGCAACCTGCTCGGCACGATCTACCTGCCGCGAGGCGATCTATTCGTCAATTCGCGGAGCAGCGTGGCGGACCATTCGGCGTTCACCGTCATCGTGGCCCGCAAGCTGAAGCTCTCGGAGGCCCCGGTCCTGACCCTCAACACGAATTACGGCGCGACGGACATCCCGGTGCCCGACGGCGTCGGGCCAAGCGGCGACATCTTCCTGTCGGAGTGATCAGGCCGCCGGTGGGCGGGCGGTCGCTGAAGCTCACAACGACCGGCGGAAGAGACGCCGGCTCGGGTTCATTTGTTCGCTCGGCGTTGCTGCATGACGTCGCTGAACGCCGATGCGAGAATTCCGGTGGGTATCGCGATCACGCAAATGCCGCCCATCGCGGTGAGCCCGGCGAAGAACTTTCCGAGCGCCGTTACCGGAACCGCGTCGCCGTATCCGACCGTCGTCAACGTGGCGAGCGACCACCACATCGCGCGCGGGATCGAACCGAAGACATCCGGTTGTCGCTCGCCCTCAACCAGGTAGAGAAGGGTCGAAGTGAAGAGCAACAGCGAGACGACCACGACGACGCTCACAAGCAGCTCGAACCTGCGCAAACGCAACGCTTCGCCGAGATGGTTCATCGCAGCCGAAAACGCGCCGAGCCGCGAGAGGCGCAGGAGACGGAGCAAACGCACGAAGCGGAGAAGAAACGTATCGGGTCCCATCGCCATGACGAATATCGGCATGATCGCGACCAGATCGAACAAGGCCGCGGGGAGATGGCGTATCGCAAGCGGCCGCGCCAGCCATGGCCATACCGCCCGCCGACCGGCGCAACCCAGATGCGCGCTGCGTATTCGATCAGAAACAACGTTCCAAACGACAGCTCGAAGGCCCAGAACAGCGTCTCGTTGCCTTCGTGTATGGTCGGCTCGCTCTCCAGAACGGCGACGAGACACGAAACGACGATGGCGACGACGACGAATTTGTTCGCGGGGGACAGGCCCTCTCCGGCCAGGATCGCGGTCCAATTGCCGGTGAAGCGCCATCTGCGCATCCGCCGCAGACCGCCGGAGATTCATCTCGACCCCTTTGGAAACCTGATTCGACGCCGCAAGATATTTCAGTTCTCGCGTGATATCGACGTGATAGAATAATGATCATTGTCGTATTTGAAATCGAATAATTCGGAGAATGAATAATGGCGTTCAGATTTCGGCGATCCATGAAGATCATGCCCGGCGTGCGGCTCAATTTGAGCAAGCGTGGCGCGTCCGTTTCGCTCGGACCGAAGGGTATGAAGCATACGATCGGTCCCGGCGGCCGCCGAACGACCGTCGGAGTCCCGGGATCTGGCTTTTCGCACCCGACGATACACCGTCGAAAGCAAAAACCGTCTGCGGGCGCCCCGACTATTTGGGGATTTTTTCTGTTGCTCTTCTTGGTCTTGGCCCTGTTGTCATCGATCCTGTGACGCGTATTTCCTATGAAGCCGATGCGTAGCACGCTCACCAGGGTGCGCGATTCCCGCTCATGTCGCCTCGTGAGGCGACCGGTCCGTCGGAACCGGGGGATAGTGATCGCGTCACATGGCCCGCCGTTCGTAATCGCCTGAACCGCCAGCCTCGCGACGACAGCCACTGGCCGGGCGGAGTTCCGGCTTGACGTCGCCCTGTCTCTTATACACATCT
>NZ_JBLZFZ010000119.1:0-6159 GCF_050753385.1 Pantanalinema rosaneae CENA516 | reverse complement strand
AGATGTGTATAAGAGACAGATCTCCCCTATCTCCCCTATCTCCCCTATCTCCTCAACCCCCGACCCGACTGCTCCACCTCCGATCGCCGTAATCGCAACTGAATATCCTCCAAAATCTTGCGATTGACCGACAGCAACTCCGCCACCAGCCCAAAAATCCACAACTGGAACCCGATCAAAATCAAAATTGCTGCCAGTACCAGACTGGGCACCCGCGCTCTTTCGGCTCCTTCCAGAAAAAACAGGATCAGCCAGCGCACTCCTAACAACGTGCCTAAGCTAAACGGGAGGCTACCGAGGGTCAGGAAAAACTGAAGCGGTCGATAGGTCATGAAGATCAACAGGATCGTCAGGATCGATCGCTTGATATAGGACGGAATGCTTTTTACCAGGCGGGAAGGTCGCAAATAACCATTCGTCCGAATCGGCACCCAGGTAATTGCCATCCCCCGTTGTCCAGCTTGGATGATGGTTTCCAGGGTGTAGGTGTACTCGTTAAACACATTCAGTTGCATCGCCGCTGTCCGACTAATCGCCCGGAAACCACTGGGAGCATCGGGAATATCGGTTTTGCTCGCCAACCGCACCACCCAACTGCCCAAACTTTGCAACACTTTCTTAATCGGCGAAAAATGTTTGATCTGGTGAATCGGTCGGGCACCAATCACGATCTCCGCCTCACCCCGCAAAATTGGTTCAATTAGCTTCGGGATATCGGCAGCGCAATACTGGTTATCCGCATCGGTATTAACGATAATATCTGCCCCCGCCTTGAGACAGGCTTCTAGCCCTGCCATAAAGCCCTTCGCCAGTCCCCGGTTATGCTCGAAGTTAACAATGTGATCGACCCCATTACTGCGAGCCACGTCCACGGTGCGATCGCTGCTGCCGTCATTAATAATCAGCCACTCCACCTGATCAACGCCTGGTAAGTGCCGGGGGAGTTCGGATAGGGTTAGCCCCAGGGTGGCTTCCTCGTTGTAACAGGGAATTTGAATAATCACTTTGGTCATGGGGCGACGATCGGCAGAGATGGGTGAGAATACCGTATGCAATTCTGACACACATCGCCTCGCCACAATGCGGTCTGCCTACGGCAAGGTGATTATGGATATTGTCTACCGCTTCTAGCCGATGGTTCCTGTTTTTTCTATCTATATGTGGATTCTGAGGCGGTCGTCAGTTCGTTAGGCTGCAAACAGCATGATGAGTTACGAGGCAGCAAGATGCGCGATCAAGCAGAACAGGAATTTAGCAGTCCTACAGATCAGGCAGATCTGGATGCCAGTCTGCACAATTTCGGTGCGCCGGTGGACGATGAAATGGAGTCGGATGTCGAGCCTGACACGGACTATGGAGATGTGCCGCAGGAATATACCGAATCTTATGGCACCGGGGTGCAGGATCTGCCGGGATACACCGCCGGGGGACGCACGATGCGGCAGCGCGATCGCCAGTTCAATGCTGCCGATCCGGATTTAACCGGGGGCGATATTGATGCCAATTACGAACAGGCCTATGCCGTGGGCGACGAGGCGGTGGGTGGCACTGTCGCTACTCCCGATCAGGATATTGTGGATGAACTGGGCGCGGCGGTAGGCTTGGAATTGCCCGATCGTGCCTTTCTCCGTACTAATGATCTGTTACAAGACCGGGACGATCGGCGGTGGGAACTGGATCCAAAGTCGTCTGAGGATTACTCCGATCGCCGGGATGAAGAGTAAAGTAGCTGAAACCTCCCCCTTAGCTCTGGCATAACGGCACGTTAACGTAGACGTTGAGGGGGCAAAGTTATGGTAAATTAGCACAAAATGATAGGTTTATTTACTTGTTGGACAAATATTAAGGAAGACAAATAAAGATTTACTTTGGTAGATCCAGCCTCTAGCATGGGAGGTTGAATGATCAATGCCTGGTATCAAGATTCATTTATGCCTGGGTAAGTAGCCAGCCCTAATGCCTTTACGCCGCCCCCTACTATTGCCCCAACGAACTCATAACGATTTATTTAATTCTGCTCCAACTCCTATTAATGGCTTAAGTCTGGAATTGAACCACTGCTCTTTAACCTTTTAATCCAATCCAGGTGAACGATCGCAGTTCGCCTTCTTGACTATTGACTAAACGTTGGGTTTGATTTAATCCCCTATTCTGGCTATCTAGCTGGCATTGATCTCGGATGGCCTGAGAATTCTGATTGAACAACCCCCTGACTTGCTGCAAGCGCTAGACGAGGAATACTGAGACGATGCAGGCACTACCGAAACGGGGCACAAACGGCAAATCCAGTTTTGCGGATCAGTCATTTGAACCCTCTCTTCAGCAATCGATTCAGCTACCGAACGATTTGCCTGAGCCTGATCCCCAGGGCTGCGATCGTGTTGCCATTTTCATTGATGGCTCTAATCTGTTTTATGCCGCCCTCAATATTGGCATTGAAATTGATTATGCCAAGCTACTGTGTAAACTCACCGGAAATCGCCGCCTGCTCCGAGCCTATTTTTATACTGGGATTGATCCCAATAACGATCGCCAACAGGGCTTTTTGTTGTGGATGCGGCGGAATGGCTATCGGGTTGTAGCCAAAGAGCTAGTGCAGTTTCCCGACGGTTCTAAGAAAGCGAATCTGGATGTCGAGATTGCCGTTGATATGATGACCCTGGCTCATTACTGTGACACGATGGTGCTGCTGAGTGGGGACGGTGACCTGGCCTATGTCGTGAATGCGATTACTTATTTGGGCACTCAAGTTGAAGTGGTCAGTTTACCCTCAATGACCAGCGAGAGTTTGATCAATGTCGCCGATCGCTATACGGATCTCAACAATATCTGCCAGGACATCCGCAAATAACTAGGATCGTGCCCTTAATTTATTGGCAATCTGTACGGGCGGGTTTAGCCGATCAATCTGCCCCTGCCGCTCCATTGATTGACAAAGTGCGCTTCTACCCAATCTCGCGATGGTTTAACTAACGCTATTTTTTGTCATCAAAAAATTCTTGCTGAAGTTTAACTAATTTTCTACTGAGACTTCATCAGGCTTTTACGCTTTCCAGAAAAAATCAGGGGATAGTGGGATATGGTAGTGCTAGAGAAGCAGGCAATCAGGTGCTACTAAAGCTGGTTTGTTTACTTAAAGAAGGCGGTTATGAGAATTACTTTCGTCATGGCAAGCGGCTTTAGCTTGACGGGTGGTGATCGCGTCATTGCTGGCTATGCCGAGCGGCTACAACAAAGAGGGCATGAAGTTCTTGTTGTTTCCCCGGATCCAAACCAACCAACTTTCAAACAACAGGTTAAGTCAATATTAAAAGGAGAAGGCTGGTTAAAAAAGCATCATAAGCAACAAAATCACTTCGATCGCACGATGGTTCCATGCAAACTTCTGAAAGAGCGTCGTCCCATTGTGGATAGTGATGTGCCTGATGCTGATGTCGTGGTGGCAACCTGGTGGGAAACTGCCGAGTGGGTAGCCAGACTATCGCCGCGTAAGGGAGCTAAAACGTACTTTGTGCAAGGATATGAAGTCTTTGACAATCTCCCTAAAGCTCGGGTAGAAGCAACATACTCCTTCCCGATGTATAAAATCACCGTATCCCACTGGTTACGCCATCTTTTGCAAACCAGGTATGGTGTCAGGGATATTTGCTTGATTCCCAATAGCGTTGATAGGACTTTGTTTCAAGCACCACCTAGAGGGAAACAGGATACCCCAACGGTTGGGGTAATTTATACTTATACTCACTGTAAAGGAACTGATATTAGCCTCAAAGCATTTGAGTTAGCCGCTCAGCGCATTCCTGATCTGCGGCTTGTGGTCTTTGGAGCCAAACCTACGGCTGATATCCCGCTACCGAGCAAAAATGTGGAGTATGTGTATCAACCGCCGCAGGATTTGATTCCGCAGCTTTATGCTCAATGCGATGCCTGGTTGGTTGGCAGTCGAGAGGAGGGATTTGGTCTGCCCATTCTAGAAGCCATGGCCTGTCGCACTCCAGTCATTGCCTGCCCAGCCGGAGCCGCTCCTGAGTTACTCCAACCCGGGGGCGGCATGTTGTTAAAGTCGGTGAATTCTGAAGAGATGGCACAGGCGATCGAGCAAGTTTGTCAGATGTCGGCAGTGGAGTGGCAAAGGATGTCTGATCTTGCCTATGCGACTGTAGCCCACTATAACTGGGATCATGCCACTGATTTGTTTGAAGCCGCCTTACAAACTAGTATTGAGTATTCTAAGCAGCAGCTTGCTCTGACCGGACAGACCCATCGAAAATTATGCTGAAGCACTGGTTACGCAAATGGCACCAAGCTCGGATTGCTCGGCTGTCGCGATCGTTTCAATGGGACGATCTCAAACGCTCCGCGATTGTTTTTTCTCCCCACCAGGATGATGAAACCCTGGGGTGTGGTGGCACGATCGTGCAGAAACAGCAGGCTGGAGCCGCCATCAAGATTGTCTTTATGACCGATGGTTCTGGTTCCCACAGCGGTCTGATGCCACCTCAAACATTAGCGGAGTTACGCCAGCAGGAAGCGATCGCGGCGGCTGAGCAATTGGGTCTACCCGAACAGGATGTGATTTTTTTAGGATTGCCCGACGGTGAACTCTCATCTCACCAGTCCACAGCGATCCAAAAGGTGACGGATCTGCTTTATCAGTATCAACCTGAAGAGGTCTATATCCCCTATTATCTGGAACCACATCCTGATCATGTTGCCACAAATACGGCGGTAATTGGGGCGTTGCAGGAGTATCGGCAAGCCGTCATGGTCTGTGAATATCCCGTTTGGTTCTGGTCTTACTGGCCGTGGGTCAACTTTTCGGGAAAAATCTGGGATCTAAAACTACTGAAATGGTTGCTGAAGGTGAATCTCAAGCTGATGCGTGACTTTCAACGCTCGATCGCGATCGCTGATATCCTGGATCAAAAGCGGCAGGCGTTAGAACAGCATGAATCCCAACTCAAGCCACTGGTACCTGATCCGAATTGGACGACATTACAGGATGTCTCAGATGGCATGTTTCTCGAATGTTTTTTCCAGAACTACGAGATCTTCCACTGTTATCGATTCCCCAACTAGCTGACTGCTCTCTGGGTTGGAGAATGGCATCATTTGATTATCAGGAACGGTTCGATCGCAGGAAACTTGCCTATAATGCAAGGCGATCGGGCGGCTAATTGGGAATTCTGGATCCCTGAAATGGAATGATTACAATTGAAGTAAGTTAGTAGGCCCTTGGCTTGCCTGGAATCCTATCGTTGTGTGTAGTTGTTCATGTTGAAATCGTTCTATCGTCGGCAACCTGTTGTTAGTTTTGTGGTTACCGCTGGAGCCGTAGATGCTGCGATCGGCGGGTTAACGTCCCATTGGTCACTCTTCCTGCTGGGATTAGGCACAGTTGGGGGCGCGATCGGAGTCAGTCTGTGGCAATGGCAAACCCGCAAACCGCTAGAAGTACCGGATCACCCGCCGGTTTATGTCCTACCGCCGCAATCATCTCGTCCGAGCCTCCCCATGTTAAGCATGACCAAAAAACAGCCACCCCGCTAACCCTCTGAAGTTGCTTTAATATCAGGACGATCGATGGTTCCTTCTATCTCATCCCCTTTATTAAAGATTGGTGAAGTTGCGGCCGCCAGTGGTCTACCGATTAAAACGATTCGCTACTACGAAGAAATTGGGCTATTAGCTCCAACGGTCAGGCGCTCTGAGGCGGGTTATCGACTGTTTTCTCAGGCAGTGCTCAACCGTCTAGTGTTTATTCGCCGGGTGCAGGGTTTAGGATTATCCCTAACGGAAATTCATGAGATTTTGCAGGTGCATGATCGGGGAGAACTGCCCTGTGGTGAAGTGAAATCGCACCTGGAAGCCAAACTTCAGGACATTCGGCAACAAATTGCTACCTTAACCGCATTAGAGTTGGAGCTAGAAGGTCTACTGTCTGGCTGGCAGGAACCTCTAGTCAAAACCGCGATCGTGCCCACCATTTGTCCCAATATTCCAACCCCATCCTGACAAAGGTTTAGTGACGGTCAATGCCCCCAGGTTCCGGCGATCACAGGCTGTTTGCCACCTGCTGAAACTGGTGACAGTGCTGGATGCCAAGGCTATCCGGAACTAAGGATTATTTGCCGCAAAGGTATTGCATTGTTCGGGATC
>NZ_JBLZFZ010000118.1:0-6382 GCF_050753385.1 Pantanalinema rosaneae CENA516 | reverse complement strand
AGATGTGTATAAGAGACAGGGAGTGGGGAGGTGGAGAGATACTGGCAGTTTACGGTTGGGTCACTGAACAGTAGAAATATTTTTGTCACAATCCGTCAAACCTGAGGATGTTGCAAGCTTTGCAAACCGGATTAGTGTTTAAGATGAATATCTATCGTGGTCAGTCTCTAATTCAACTCGATCGAGTTGATTTCTACCTACCCTAACTGTTATGGAAGCCTATGAGTGCTCTGAATCGATCGACCTGTCGCCGTCTGCAACAATTACAGCAGATTCCAAGTGTGTGGGAGGGCGATCGTCGTCCCTTGGGAACCCGGCAAACAGGGTCGGATTGGTTGGAGTCTGGGGTAGGAGAGCCGCCGGAAGGGGACTGCATTCTCTGGGTTGATGGCTCCCAGGGCATGGTTCGGGCAATGGATGTGGTAACTCCAGACACGGGGCATGAAGCGGTAGTGCGGACGTTAATCCGGGCAATGGAACATCCCCATAATCCGGGCAGTCCGGCTCGTCCGAAGAAGATTGTGGTCAGCGATCGCGAGTTACAATTTTTCCTGCGTGGGGTGTTACAAGACCTGGATATCACGTTGGACTATGTGCCAGAACTGCCGCTGATTGATGAAATCTTTCGGGGGTTGCAGGACGCGATCGAGACTCGTCCACCCCACTTGCCCCCTCAGTATGCCGATGAGTTGATTGAACAAGCGTTTCAGCTTTGGGATGATGCGCCCTGGGAGGTATTGGCGGATCATCAAATTTTAGAGATTGAATTGAATGCCTGGGATATTGGCTCTCTGTATGTCTCGGTGATGGGCATGTTGGGCATGGAATACGGCATTTTGCTGTATCGATCGCTGGATTCGCTTAAACGCTTCCGGCAACGAGCCATGACCCATGAATCGATCGAGGAAATGCAGGAAGCCTTTCTGGGGCAGGATTGCTTATACATTACCTTTGAAACCGAGACGGATGAAGCGGATGAACTGGCTAGAATTGCTCCAGCGCTCCTGTCTCCGGATGTGGAGCCGGTGTTTGGTAATTTGCATCCCTTGGAAGGGCTGCGATCGTTTCTGTATGAAGAGGAAGCGGCTCCCCTGTTAGTCAGTCTGGAAGCTTTACATCGGTTTTTCCGGCAGCATCGCCAGAAGTTCCAAAATGATCAATTTCCCTCGATTAGCAGTCGGTATCGCATTCCCCATCCGGATGCTCCGGAGGATACTAAGCAGCAGATTGGCATTAAAGTGACGACCCTGCCGGATCTGGCGGATGAATTGCTGGGGCTGACGGAGGATGAGGAGAACGCTGTGCCTTTAAATCTCCCAGTGGTACGGGATGATTTAATTCCCGACAATTCATTCCTCAGCCTGGGTATGGTGCCCTGGGATTTACTGGAGGATTTGCGGGCAGGAACGGAATACTACCAACCTCAAGAGATCCCAAAAGCGGGGGATGGGCTACCAGTGGTGATGATTCAAACCTCCCGCCCAAAAGCCAAAACGTTAGTCCAGTCCCTCAAGGAGGCAGGGGGCTTGCAAGCGATTTGCTTTAATCCCGGTGAGGATGCGATCGGGGGCGATCGCTATGATTTAGGCTTGCTGCAAGCGGGGAATGGCAGTTTGTATTTATTTGGGGAATTTGGGGAAGATGATCCTACCCATGTCTCGGCGCGGAAAAAGTGGGATCAGCGTTGCAAAAAAACCAAGGGCTATTGTGGGCTGATTATTGCCAAGGGATTAACCGGGGCATCCCGAGGCAATCCCCAGTTTAAGGATATGATTGCCCTGTTTGAAGCCCATGCACTGCCAGCGAAGGATTTGGGCTTAGGCACATTGCAACTCCGGTTAGCGGTTGATTGGATGTAAACAACTTATAACCAGTTGCCGACTAGCACATAGGCAGACCAATAGCTGGGTTGGGAGTAACCGTCTTGTTTTAGCAGCGCCACCTGTGCCCGTCGCAGTGCCTCGGCTTTCGTTAGTTCTGGATTGGTTAACTCCTGATAGAACTGTTTCACCAGGGTGGCAGTTGCCCGATCGTCAATTTGCCACAGGGATGCCATGGTGCTACGGGCACCGGCTCGCAGGGCGGCTCCGGCTAGACCCAGAGTGGCACGATCGTCACCAGCCGCGCTTTCACAGGCACTCATTACCAGCAGTTCCACGGCTTCTGAGCGAGTAAACTCCCGACTTTTCAGCAGCCGATCGAACTGACTAACATTAATCGGACCGTCGGCTGCCAGAATAAAGGTTTCGCTCTGACGGGAGCTAAATTGCCCGTGGGTCGCCAGGTGGATCACATTAAAGGGCGCTGCATTAATTTGGGTTTCCAGGGCTTGGCGGGTAAATTCGGCATTGAGCAGAGTGGTGGTGCTCACTCCGGCGGCGGTAATGGAATTGATCTCATCGGCAATAGCTGGCAACTTACCTAATGTCTCAAATCCCGGTGGGGGATCGGAAAGTCCGGCGGTTAAGGCTTTCAACGGCGTTCGAGCCAGGGGCTTAGGATCGATTAATTGCAGTCCGGCATTTAAAGCGATCGCCTGGGTTTCGATCAAATATTGCTTGCCGTCGTACAACACCCCCATGGGAATATTGCGGAGTGCGCCATCGGGCACAAATACCAGAGTATCGACTTGAGCTAAGTCCGCTGCGATCGGTCGGATCAGCCAATCATAAATTTGACTAGAGAGTTGACGAATTTCTGCCTCGGCATTGGGCGATTTGATTAACAATTGCCGGAGTTTGCTGGCAGTCGCTTCCACGGTGGTTTGAGAAATGGGCTGGGTATGTAGTTGCAGAGGCTGATTCGGAATTTTGACAATCACCTGGAGTTGATCGGGCAGCACGATCGGATAAATCACAGCCGCCTGGGCACTGGGTTGGTTCACGACCTCATCAATTGGTACAGCTTGCCCTTCGATACAGGCTTCCCGGAAGAAATTATCCAGTTCCGCTAATTGCAAGGATTCAATTAACTTGCGGGCAGTATCGAGATTTTCTGAACTGGGGGCGGAACCATCACCGGGCTGTAACAATAATCTGACAGCCTCCCGATAGACTGGCTCCACACTATCCCGGAACGTGAACTGAATATCCTGGTTCACGGCGGCTAAATCTCCCCGCAGGGATTGCAAGGTTTGAATCGCCGTTTTGTAAGCCGCGATCGCATCGGTATAGACGGCGCGATCGCCGCCTGTCACCTGCACTTGTTGGGCTAACAACCGTCCCAGTTGCCATTGCCAACGGTACGCAATATCCGCCGCATTATGGGTTTGGGCAAGCCACAGGGCACGTTTGGTTAATCGCTGCGCTGCCGCCCATTGCTGATTCTGTTCGTAGACCATTGCCAGGTAGCCTAAAGCATACGCCTCTGCTCGAATATCTTTTAAGGTTTGGGCGGATTGGACGGCAGTGGTTAACAGTTGGGCAATTTGGGCGGATGTAGGTAGAGCTAAATTTGGGAGCAATGTCTGTCCGGTAACATTGACTGGTTCCTGACTACCTAACTTCAACAAACTCCGGGCCAGATTGATCTGAGCATAAATCGTCGATCGATTGGCAGGGAGATTCGTCAATTGGGTTTGCACGTTTGGCAGCAGTGCCAGCGCATTCGTCAGAAATTGGCTCGCTTGCCGCTTCAATTCTGTTGTGACTGGAGCCAGAATGGGCAAGGCTTGTTGTTCGGGAGATAATATTTGTAATGCCTGGAGCAATGCCTGGGCACTCTCAACCAGCAAACTGACCTGATTCACCTGAGCTTGCGTCGTGGTGGTCATGGAATTGGCTGTCGTAGCGGCGGTTTGATAATCCGTCAACGCAGTCTGAATCGAGGCGATCGTCGTGCGAATCGTTGCCAGTGCAGCATTAACGGTAGCGCGATCGAGATCGCTGGTTTGAGCCAATCGCGTCATCGCCTGTTCCAATTGCCCCGTAGTTAATTGGGTTCGGGCAATATTGCCTAAACTGAGATGCGCCGCTTGAATATTGACATCCGATGACAATTGTTGAGCCAGATTGAGGCTGATCTGCAACACGGTACGGGATGCCTCCACATTGCCCATTAATTGCAACACATCCCCCAACGATCGCAGACCCACAATTGTTGTCACCGAGGCAGGTTGGGTGTTTAATTCCCGTTGCCATCGCGCCAGGGTTTCGGGACGATCGAGGGTTTCGCAACTCCGTCCACTGGGGCTGAGGGTTTGCAATAAGGTATCACAGGCACGCCGATAAAAGCCCATTGCCTGTAATGCCCGTGACTGGTTAATCCGACTCCGGGCGATACCATCCGCCTGCTTCACGTTGGCATACACCGATTCGGTCTGCTGCCAGGTTTGCAAAGCCGCTTCTGCCTGTCCCTGGGCTAACTGTAAGCGTCCCTGAATGTCCAGGGATTGTGCCAGTAAGGTTTGTAAGACCGTTGGTTCAATGCCGGGTGGACGAGTTTGCAGCATATTCAAACTATCCGCGATCGCCTGAGTTGCCTCCTGCCAGCGACCTAACTGTTGATAGGTGAGCGAGAGATTACTCAACGCTGCCGCTTGGGAGAGTAGATCGCCTGCCGCCTGTTGGACAGCCTGTTGCAACACATCAACGGCTGCTTCGTATTGTCCCTGATCATAAAGCGCTTTGCCCTGCTGGACTAAATCTGCGGTTGAGCGTTGAGCATGGAGCAACTGGGATTGAGTGGTAGGGACAGGCTGGGATGGGAAGGTGGCAAACCCCGGAGCCGTGAACAGGCAGAACAGTACCGTGAGGCTGGCTAATAGCAACGATCGTGTCCATCGGTTGCCATAGCGTAGCCCGGTGCTTAGAACGGACTGTAGTTGATCGAGAAGTAAAGCCCTTTTTCTTGCCATGTGCGTTTTTCAATATCAGTCGAGACTAGCGGAATTCCCCACTCAAATCGAGCATTGAAGTTATTACTAATTTGCAGTCGTAGTCCTAACCCAACCGAAGCCAGAGTTCGGGGATCGGGATCAGGACGTTCGCCTTTATTCCAGCCAGTGCCAAAGTCTACGAACGGAGTCAACTGGAGCAGGGCTGGCACTCGGGGTAAACGGAGAATTGGAATCCGGACTTCAGCCGAACCAAACAGACCATTATCGGTCAACAGAAAATCTTGCCGATATCCCCGGACACTTAACGCGCCCCCAATCCCGAATTGCTCAACCGGGACTAAGGGACGATCGGCCAGTTGTACATCACCCCGCAACAGCAGTAGCGTATCGGGAGCTAAGAGCCGAACCCACTGCACCTGCCCTCTCCAGGCAAAAAAGCGGCTGTCGGGTGGATCCGGGTTAATCGTCGAATCTAAGGCATTTAAGCCAAAGCTGAATTGCGATCGAGCCGCAAATACAGCCTGACTACTGCGCTGGGTATACTCCTGGAAAAATCGCAGTGCCGTGATCTTCGTTTCACCATCGGCATCGGAACCTAACGCCGGGAAGGGAATATCACCCAGTAAAGTGGCAGAACCCGTCCGATAGCTGCCTGTGAGTCCGATCGCGAAATCTTGAGTGGGGGTTTGGATCAACGGCTGACGGACACTTAACTCAAAATAGTTTGACTCGGATTCAATATTCAACACATCAAAGGGTTCCTCAATCACCTTACTGGTCGATCGCGTAAAGCTAAAGCTAATCGTGCCATTACGGGGATTGAAGGGAATCGAGTAAATAAAGTCAAACTCGTTGCTGCCCTGGGTATTGATATAAGCGACGAACAGGTTGTCACCCAGTCCGGTTAAGTTACCCTCATTCAGTTGAATCTGCCGCCGATCGCTGCCAACACTGGGCGATCGTTGATTGTCGAACACTAAACTGGTATTAAACGAATCCGCTTCAGCTACCCGCACTTCTAATAAACTCACACCCGGTCGTGACCCTGCCGACAATTCCGCCGACAGATTTTCAATTAACGGATTCAGGCGGAGTAACTGCAACGTTTCCAATAACTGATTCCGATTCAGGGGCGTTTTAGTGCCCACCTCAATCCGTCGGCGCACATAGTTCGGACTCAGCCGCCGAGTGCCCGTGACCCGAATATCCTCCAGGCTGCCCTCAACAACTCGGATCTCCACCACTCCAGCTTCCAATTTTTGGGGGGGAATGTAGGCTCCCGAAGTGACATATCCATTATCGATATACAGTTGCGTCACCCGATCGCGAGCTTGAAACAACTCGGCTAACGAGATCGGTCTATTGGTAAACGGTGCCGTAACTTCCGCAAATTTCTCTTGACTAAAGACAGTGCTACCTGTCACCTCAAACCGTTGTACGGTAATAGTTTGTGTCTCCGGTAAGGGCACCGAGGGATCACCCGAATCAGTAGGAGGAGTCGTTGGGGTGGGTAATAAATCCTCGGGCTGTCTCTTATACACATCT
>NZ_JBLZFZ010000117.1:0-6564 GCF_050753385.1 Pantanalinema rosaneae CENA516 | reverse complement strand
TCGCAGGTTTCCGCTCCCATCAATCCGCTATCGTGTGTTCTGCCAAGGATACGCGTGACCCGAGACCTAGTAGTTGGCAAGGGTAGCGGTGTCTTGCGTTTATCAGCGATCATTCATCTGCTTGAGCTGCCGCCGATAAATTGCCCACTCCGATTTCGCACGCTCTCGCGCTGCCTCATTGTAGCGAGCGAGATCATTGGCCAACCGCCTCACGTTTTCGAAACCAACGCAAGCTTCGGCAATTCTCCGGGGTCTTTCTGGCGCTTCTGGTTGATCGCTGAGGTCGCACAGTAGATCGTCGGCGTCGTCAAGCACCCTCGCAATCTCCAGTTCAATCATCAGGCTTGACAAAGCCGATAACGCTCGCCCTGTAGATTGGTCCATTCAAACCAACCATCGCCGGTCTCGGGAGGCCGTCGAAGTGTGGGATTGCTGTCTATAAGCTTGTAAGCTTCGGCACGCGTGAGATGAATCGCGTTTGGCACTGACGCTGCAATGGATATCAACACCACTTCCTGATTCTTGGTAATGTTAGCTGCCAGAAGTGCTCGTGCTTCTTCGGGGTTTCGCTCGGACAGCGCGGCTAAATCGGCTCGCTCCCTGTTCATGTATGCAAGAGCTAAAAGGAGGGCATTGTTTTTCCGAAACTCAACAGCGCCCTTAAGGAGCGCTTGGACGATGGCGTTGTCGCGAACGGTTGCGCATTTGTTCCAATTGGCGGCATCGTTGGACAACTCCTTGAGCCTGGAAACTGCTGCACGCGCCTCACGATCGAGTTCGACGAATTCGTCTCCGTTCGCGGTCTCTATCTGCACAAGGGTTTTATTCAGCCATCCTTAAAGTGCGCGATCTCCGCCTCGATGGGTCCCGGCGAATTCAGGCTGTGCCGAACGCCATGTCGGTCGGTCCATGTGAACTCGGTCATGCGAAATCCTCATAGTTGAGATTGGCGCCCTTAGCCGCAAGCCAGTCGGAGGCTTCGCCGCGCAATAAGTCGCCGGGCATCGCGATCCGCAGCGCGCGGCAGGTGACGCGGATGAGCCAACGCTGGTCGGCGGTCATCGGTAGGGTGCGCCATTCGCCCTTGAGGCGAAATTCTTCATCGCGTTCCAGCCATTCAGCTTTGTCTTCGCAATAGGCTTCGAGACGACGGAGCCATGTTTCATATTGGCCGCGGGCCTCAAGCTCTGGCGCCTTGCGGTCGATCAATCGGGTGATGATGTTGCCCGCTGGCAAATCGGGCTCGGCCTCAGCTTCGGTTTTGACCATTTCAGCGAATTGTGCCGAAGGCATGGCCAGCAGGCCTGCCAGTGCACTGGCATCGGCGGCGCTCAAGCCAAACTTCAACATCACCCCGCCGAGGGTGATCTTGTGATGCAGCTCGGTTGGGTTGGCGACGACGAGCTTGTGGC
Source organism: Pantanalinema rosaneae CENA516 (assembly GCF_050753385.1). Classification (NCBI taxonomy): domain Bacteria; kingdom Bacillati; phylum Cyanobacteriota; class Cyanophyceae; order Leptolyngbyales; family Leptolyngbyaceae; genus Pantanalinema; species Pantanalinema rosaneae. Next base: position 5,152 of record NZ_JBLZFZ010000117.1, on the reverse strand, counting down.
TGGGTTCGGCAAGCTGTCGGCGGCGCGCTGCGATTTCCTCGCGCGCGCGCGAGATGTCCGCAAGCTTGGCATCAGCCTCGGCGAAGAAAGTTTTAACCCGCTCATCGGTTTTGTCAGATTGATGCTCCATATTGATATACTCCAATTGCGAGCATATATGGCAGAGAAATAAACAATCAAGTTGAAATATTCAGGGGGTGATCTAAACTAATCAGAGGGGCCATTTTTGTTTTGAGGTTGGGGTTTTTGTTTAGGCGCATTTAATGTTTCCGATATGAATACACAGGATCCATCTCGCAAACCCCGTAACAAAAACCCCAACCACCGCGCCTACAAGTTCGCCGAAATCCTGACCTCCGACCAAGACGGGCGCCAAGCAGTCCTCACCCAGAAGGCTGCCAAGCAGATGTTCAAGCGCAAGGTTCGCGCCCGGGTCAGCGGCGACAAGAACTGGTTGAGCTCAAAGGATCTCGACCGGGCGGTTGCTGCATCCGAGCGCGATGACAAAAAGGCGGCACGGCGTTTCAAGAAACAGCAGCTCGAGCAGGACCTGGAGCTTGCGAAGCAATTGAGGCGAAGGATCAAGACCGCAAAGCCCAAGAAGGAAAAGGTCCTGCAACGGCAGTCCAAGGGTGCTCAGCTCATAAGTCCGGGGCGCCATAGCGTCCTTCCGAACTATGGCTACGCAATCAGGGATCGCCAAGGTCGCATCGGTGTGCATCCGAAATTCAAATACATCTCAAGCAAAACCAGCAAGCCCGGGGCAGCCAGGAGGGCCGTTCAATACTATGCACGAGGCGTCGAAATCGATGCCAATGGCCTGCCCATGGTATATTCGAATGTGGCGCGAAGTGTGCAGGAGGCGGCGACATGCTTTGATCATATCGAGATGATCAATCGGTCAGCGCAGAAGAATGCCAAAGTGGCAATGACCGGTATAATGCCCATGGATCCGCGCTGGACACCGAGCAGATGATGAAGGTGGCAACGGATTGGGCTGATGAAAACCTCGGCAAACATGGACTGCCATATTTCATTGCACTGCATCCGCCGCCGCCAGAAGGCGACCAGCGCAACTGGCACGCACATATCATATGGAGCTGGCGCCCTGTCACGCGCGTCGGCGACTACGAATGGGAGGTGAGCGAAAATCTGCTCACCAGTCTCGATGGAGCCTCTGGCATTCGTCTGCTGCGTGAGCGGTTTGCGGCGCATATGACTGCCATGTCCGCCGAGGTGGGCGACTTCGATGTTTACACCTCGCTGAGCCACGCGGCCCGCGGTCTTCCGATTATACCCCAGGAACCTCTTTATGAAACGCGCACCCGCAAGGCGCGGCGCGGGTGAATTTGTGCCGGAAAACGAGCGCAACCACGAACGCATGATCGCATCGCTTGCGGCACTGCTCGATGATAAGCTGCGCGCATTGGATGATTATCTCGCTGCCGAAGCCGACGCACTGCAGAAAGTGATGGCGAGCTTTATCCGACCGGTGCGTGTTCCTGATGTGCCGGATACCACGCCGGCGCCAAGCGTCACCATCCCCGAAGAATTCATGGATGTGGTTGAACCCTTGCGCCCCATCGACGAACAGGCCCCTGATATAAGGGTGCCGGAGCCAGTCCCGGGCTTTTCGTTTGCCGAATTGCAGCGCATGTTCGCAGACCTGTTCGGACGCGAGATTCCAGCGCCGCTTGAAACGGCGACGGTTCCCAACCCACTGCCTGATTGCCCTGAACCGCAATCCGCATCGACCGTGATTGCGGTGAACTTGCCTGAAGTTCCGCCATTACTGCGCCCTACCGATCCGCCCGAATTGCCGGATGTCCCGTCTCCACCCGGTCGATCCGCTTCGGCATCAGTCGCAGATTTGCGAATTACTCCGCTGGAGCCGCTGACCCCATCGATGTGAGGCAGATTCCGGATATTCCTACGCCTCCACTGCCATGTGCGGTCACAGCGGTGAGCGTGGCCGATGGCGCGTTTCTTCAGCCAGTGCGGCCAATTGATGTGCCGCCGATGGTGCCTGCCGTGCCGCCGCATCCCGTCCATCCGGTGCCCGTCGTCCCTACATTGGGACGACTTCCGCAGCCGCTGCCGACGATTACCCCCGTGGCTTTGCCCGATGTTCCACTGCCACCGCAGCCGGTCCCGCCTATTATCAGCGGCAACCTCGCGCGGGCGACTGTGCTCGACCGGATCGGGGAGCGCACCTTGGCATTGATCCACGCAGCAATTGCCGAGGCAGACAGCCTCCTGCAGCGCATTATCGAGATGCGCAAAGCGGCCGAGGAAGAAGTTGAGGCTGAAGCCCAGCACCTAGCGGGGTCGCCTGATCCTGTGATCGCGCCTGCCACGCCGAACGAGCCCATGCAAAGCGACCTGTCGGACACAGAACATGATGATGCCAACAACGCCAGTGCTGTGTCCTTGCCCAAAGACCAGGATCAGCGCGAGCGGACTGTCGCAGATGATAGCTCACGCGATCCGAGACGCGCCGCCAGCATTGATGAGGTCTTGAAAGCTGTTGCCTTCTTCAAGGTGCCCGCCCGTAGAGTTTTCCAAAACCCGGATGGGTCATTGCGCCCGGACATGGGCCTCTGGAATCGCGCAGGCCTTGAACCATGGCTTTTGAAACATCCTGATGTTGTCGCCCAGTTGAAGGAAGCAGGGTCGAGCCAAAGTCTTTTCATCGATCTTTTCACCGACATATGTGTGGATACGGCTGACATTGCATCCGCGCAACGTGGTGCAGACGCAATGATGCAGAAAATCCCGGCAGATAGGCAGTGGGAGATGAAAGCTTGGCTGAACACAGGCCTGATTGAAGAAGTGCTCATTCCGACGGTGATAAAGGTCGGAAAGGAGCGGGCCTTGAATGCCGCTCGCACTTGGAACCGGGCAGCAGTGTCATCGAAGGAGCGCGCTGCTGCTGCTATCGAGGCAGAGAATTGGCAAAGACGTTGGCCGAATGCAATCAAGCCAGATTTGCTGATGCAGCTTGAACAGGAAGCGAAAGCGGCGCGCCTCCAGCAGCAGGCCATGCAAAAAGCCGCCGCCGATGACGCAACAGGCGATCAAGGTAGCTTGGGCACACACCGCATCCGGATGATGCGCAGGTGAAGAGGAACGCGAGAGAGCGCGAAAAGCGCTTGCGCGTTCTTGAGCAACAACGTCGGAATCAGCAGGGGCCTGAGTTGTAAAGTCAGCATCATTGTATTGCCTGGCTGGTAAGCCCCCCCCAATCGCCCCCCGCATGTCGCGGGGATCGGAAAATATCTCGGCTGAAGCCTCGTGGTGAGACTGGTTGGTAGAAGGGAAAAGTAGCCTTCGGCCAGTCTCGCAATAGCGAGGTAAAACTTATGGAAAATGACGAGAGAACTGCCGCCATCGCGCAAGGCGATGGCGGAAACGATGACGCATGCCGGGTGCTGACACCGGTCAGACGGCGCGAGGACTGGCCAAGACAGCCGGAAACAGAACCGTGGTCAGGGTCGGACGCGGATACTGATCCCAAGTCCGACCCAGTGGAAAACGTCCCCCCCTTGCGCCGGGTGTGCGTGCTGGATGTCGAGACCACCGGGCTTGATCCTGTGCGCCATCACGTGATCGAACTGTGCACGGCTGCCGTGCTGGTCGATGCGCGCGGCAAGATCGTCGGCCTGCCAGCGCTCAAATGGGGTCGGGAGGATCCGGGCTATCCGCTGCCGCCCAAGATCACGAAGCTGACCGGGATCACCGATGCCGATGTGGCAGGAAGAGGCATCTGCCGCGATCAGCTGACCAAGTTCATCACGGGCTGCGAGGCAGTGGTGGCCTTCAATGCCGCCTTTGATCGCCAGCACATGGAGGTGTTCGCACCCGGCCTGCCAATGATGGACTGGGGCTGCGCGATGGCGGATGTCCCCTGGCGCGATCTGGGGTTTGAGCCGGGACCCCAGAACTACCTGCTGATGCAGACGGGCAAGTTCAATCCCTCCGCCCACCGTGCGGCTGACGATGTGCTGTCGCTGATCGAGCTGCTGGATCACACCTGCCGTGATGGCGAGACCGTGATAGCCAAGGTTCTCAAGGCCATTGCTGCCCCAGCATGGCGGTTCGAGGCAACCTCTGCTCCCTTCAGGTTCAAGGAAGACCTGTGGGACCGGGGCTACAGGTGGCGGCCACAGGGCAGGCACGGGGTGTCGCACCGCCATGTCCGGGACGGCGAATATGCCGATGAGCTCGCCTGGTATCGAGCAACCATCGGCAAGGAGCCTTCAATCGTGCCGCTGCCAGCCAGCGAGCGCTATCGCGGTGATTACCGCTGGCAGCCTGTTGAACCAGCAGGAGGGCGTCCCTCATGGCTCAGGTAAAGAACGGCCCATGGAGCTTTTGCTGTCCTGCGCTGGTGCATGATCCGATACGCCAGCGGGTGCAGTTCCACCAGAAAGCCCAGCGTCAGGGGCAGGGGCAATCGGGACGGCGGGTGCGGGAAGAACGTATCCCGCCCCACGTGTGCCACCCGCTTATCCGGGGCGAGGGAAAAGCTGCGCGCAGCAGCAGTGGCAGCAGCCTTGGCCGTGATCCGGCCGGGCGGAAAACACTGGCCCAGCCAGCATCGCCTCAAGGGGCCCAGCCAGCCTCATCCCAAGTGCCACAGCCAGCCTTCAGCCCAGACAGCAGGAAGCAACCGCAGCAGCGGGTGCGCACAGCGCTTGGCTTTGAAGGGGAGGGTTTTGTGAGCCTTCGGCATGAAAGGAAAAGGTTGAAGGCTTCCAGCTGCGCGGGCGCAGCTGGTGATAATCAAGAAAGGAACATAACATGAATAGAACGACGATACTCTCTCCCACGGTGGCATCGCTTGCCATCATCCGTGACAATCCAGCCGCACCTCCGGGCGCTGCGATCCGGCATGTGGCAGTCTTTGTTGCCAACATCACGAGCTGCGGGAAGCATCAGTTCCGGATCGAGACCCAAGCCTTTGGCGGAAGCGAGGACGGCAGGGATGTTACCGACTGGCTCGCGAGCGTCATTGCTCCGGGCACTGACATTGCTCTGCGCCCAGCCAGCAGCATGCGCGATCCCTCGCCTGCAAGTGATCTGGAAGGGCCATCACCATGGTGGCCGATTGCCGACATGGCATGGCTGCGCGCTGTCTCTTATACACATC
>NZ_JBLZFZ010000116.1:0-6781 GCF_050753385.1 Pantanalinema rosaneae CENA516 | reverse complement strand
ATCGCGACCCGGTTCGAGCGGTGCGACAATCGCCGCCCGCCGGCGGAAGCCGAGGATCGCTGCTGCGCCGCGCGGGACGAGCGGAGCCTCGCCGCGCAACGCGAACCCGCCAGCCTCCGGAAACCCAGGGACGGTTCAAAGTCGTCATCGACGCGCTTGCGCTCGGACGGCAAGCGTAGCAATCTCGAATATCGAAAATTCCGAGCCGATGGTTCGTCGCGCGCATTCCTGATTGCGCGACGACCGGCGCATTCACGAGAATATGCTCATGATGCGTCATCGGCCTGCCGGGGGGCGCCGATGAGAAAGCACCTTGCGATCGCGGGTTTGATCGGGCTCGTAGCGATGCCCCTGCCGGCTTCTGCTCAGGTCGACGCCTTTTTCGGCATCATGAATCAAGTGATCCAGGAAGGAGCTCGCCAGCAGCAGTTCGAGCGCGAGCGTGCGCTCCGGCAACAGGGAATCAACCGGGAGCGCGAAATCCGGCAGCGGGAAGTCGATCGCCGGAATGAAGCCCAGATCGCGCTGGTGCGGCGCGCGCAATCCGCGTTGAAGGAACTCGGCTTCTACACGATGGCGATCGACGGGTCCGCCGGGCCGGGGACCCGCCGTGCGGTTTCCGCCTATCTGAGCGCCTTCAACCTCCCTGACCGCCCATTGCAGGAGAGCGACGTCGTCGCTCTCGAACGCCGCGCCGCGGCGGGTTTCCGCTCTCAGCGCGAGACGCAGGAAGCCCTGGCGCGCGGTTTCTCGAACCGCAGCGATATGCAGGCGGCGGACGCCGCCGGCTTTCAGAACGGCCGGGAATGGGAGAACGCACGCCGCGCGGGAGTCGACACGTATGAACAATGGCGCGCCTTCGGCGCATCGGGATTTTCGACCTATCGGGATTATGCCGACGCTCGGCGACGCGGGTTCGCCACGCGCCGCGCGCTCGATGCGGCCGAACGGGATGGTTTCGACACGGCGGACGAGCATCGCATCTTCATCCAGTCCGGCGCTCCAGATCGGGAGGTCTTCGACCGCCAGCGCGAGCGCTACGAGGCCGCCGGGGTGGCGCGTGACGAATGCGTCGAGGCTGTCTCGCAGCGCGATTGGCCTCGGGCCGCGCCGCGTTGCCGTCAGGCCGCTCTCGTTATTCGCGACGACGACGCGCTTCTCGCGGCTCGCGCCACCGCGGAGCGTCAGCTCGATCTGCTGGTCGCCACCACTCGGGTCGAGCGCCGGCGGCTGGAACGCGATCTCGAGATGGCCAAGGACGCTCTCGCTCTCGCCGAGGCCGATCTCGACAACCTGGATCAGGGCAGCGCCGAAGACGTAAGGGATGACGCTCAGGCGTCTCGCGATCGACAGGCGGCTGCGCTCGAAGGACTGGCGCAGGAACTTGCGGACACGGACGCGACGTTGGAGCGCGCCGAACGCGGCAGGGTTCGCGCCAGCTGTTTCGGCGACGCGGAAGAGGGGCGTTGGAGCGCAGCCGTGGCGTCATGCGCAGCCGCTCTCTCCGCCGACCCTTCCGATCGCGAGAGCGCGGAATTCCTGGCGCGAGCCGAAGAACAGAAAGAGGTCGAGCGCCAGCGCGCGGAAGAGCAGCGCCGGGCCATCGCCCTCGCGAACGCCCGCCGCGAAAGCGAAGCCACGATCGCCATGCTCGACGCCTTCGCCTCATCCGGCGGCGCTTTCCAGAACGGGCTCGGCGTATCCCGCGCGGTCGTCAACCTGAAAGCGGCTCTCGATCAAGGGGAGCCTGAGGCCTTGCTCCAGACGCAAGGCGCTCTCGCCGATCTCCTGGTCGGGGAGCAGTCCTTCCAGGGCTTCCGTCAGGCGAAGTTGGCGGCCGAGCGCGCCGCCGAGGCGAGCGCGCTGACGCAGGCCGAAGAGAACGCCCGACGGCTCGAGGCCTTTATCCGAGACCATTTGACCCGCAATGTCCTTTCGCCTCATGCGGCGGAATTGCTGACCATTCAGGCGGAATTGGAAGACGCGTTGCGCTCCGACGATTCCGATCGGATCGTGCGCGAGCAGGCCGGCGCGCAGATGCGGCTGGACCGCCTCGGCCTGAGCGATGCGTCGCGGGCCTTCACGCTCGCTCCGCGCGTCGCCGCGACCACCCTGCGAGAGCAGGACGCGCGCGCGGCGCAGACGCAGCTCACGTTGGCGACCGCACGCGAGCGCGCCGCGGCGCTCCTCGCCGAAATCGAGGATTTCGTCGAAAGCGGAGCGCGGTTCGATGCGGCCATCCCGGTGGCCCGCGCGATCGGCGCTCTGCGCGGGCAACGTGAGGGCCTCGATATCGCCGGCATTGAAGTCGCCCGGCAGGCGTTGGAGGACGCACTCGGCGCCGAGGCTCCGTTCGTAGCGTTCCGAACGCGCCGCGCCGAGGCGGGCGCCGTGGCCGCCAGCGACGGAGCCGTCACTGCGGCCGCCCGGCTGGAACTGAAACGCGCCTTCATCGAGGCGTATATCGCTGAAAACCCGCTCGCCCTCGAAGCCGACACCCTTCTCGCAGCGCATGCGGCGATTACCGACGCGCTGGAGGCCGCTGCGCCGGCGGGTCTTGCTCTGACGCTCGCTGAAAAGCGCGAGCAACTGTCCGAGCTCGGCCTGATGGACGCATTCGCCCGGCATGCCGCCATGGTTGCGCCTGAACCGACGGAGAGCATCGCCGTCGCTCGGTCGCCGGCTGGGCTGGCGATCACGGCTCTGAACGCGGCGCTGCTCGACGGCGACCCCCGCGACGTCCTGATTCTGCGCAACGTCTCCAACGGCGCTCCGCATCTTCGCTTGAACTTGCGTGGGGACCCCGTGTTCGAAGGCCGGCGCGCCCAGGTCTGCTGGATGCACGAACCGCCGCCGCCAACCCTGTCGGTCGATCTGGCCTTGCTGGAGCTGCGGAAATCCGGCGGCCAGCTGCTCATGGGAGGGCGCCGCTGCGATCCGGCCGAACTCCTCAAGCAGGATCTCGTCCTTCTGGAACGCGGTCGCTTCCTGCAGGGCGACGTGCTCGCCGCTCAAGCCTTGGTGCAGCGCTTCGAAGCGGAGGATCTCAGACCGTTTGCAGTGATTTCCTGGGAAAACGTAGCGGAGGAAAGCGCAGCGCAAGAAGCCTTTCTGGTCTCCCTGCGCGAGGAGCTGGCCGCCGGCGCGCGCGACGGCGTCGGGCTGATAGCCTTGCCTGAGCGCGGCGACGCCTTGTGCATCGTCGACGAAGGCGGCGACGAGCATTCGGTCGCGCTCAACGCCCATTTGGCGACGAGCGTCGAGGATCGGATCGCGCTGCATTCGCCGATCGGCCGTCGCAGGATTCAGGACAACGCCGAGCGGAGCTACGCCCGCGCAATGCGCGGCGAATGCGGGGCGGTCATGGCCGCAGGGGCCTCGCTCAACGCGTTTCTCGCGGGTTTCGCGCGCGATGGCCTGCGGCATCGCCTGACGCCGATCTGGTTTGAGGCGGATCACGTGGAGCAGGCGCGACAGGCGGTAATCGCGCGTGACGAGGAAAGGCTGCGCGACCTCGCTGCGATGCGCCAGAATCTCGAGGGCCGGGCCCTGCTCCTTCGTGAACAGAGAGCCACTGCGGAGGCCCGCCGGCAGGCCCGGGAGACGGACCTGCGCTCGACCTACGCTCAAGAGGCGCGGGCGGCCTTCAATGATCTGCAGGAGGGCGCTTTCGCCATCATCGACGACAGTTCGGTCGCCAATCGCCCCCATTCGCTGTTTCCCAGGTTCGCCGAATGGCGGCGGGAGCAGCGTTCGGGAGGAAGGGAATTTTCGGTTCGTCGCGCCGAGTTGCTGGACTTCGGCCTTGCGGACTGGAAGGCCGGCGATTGGAAGGAATCGTCATCCGTCTGCATCTCACGGCGCGCAATCCGGCGCTCGGCGCGTATCAGGAACGCTGCCTCGTCCTGGGCTATCTTATCGACGCCGAGTTCGGCTACCGCCGCGACGCGTTCGAACGGATTGCTCCGGCGCCGCGAACATTGTCGACGACTGGCGTTCGGACGGCGCTACGCGAGCCGATGGATCGCCGCCCTGGAGGAATAGACCGGACCAACCCGGCGGGCCGGGCGTCCACGGGCTCCATGACGCGCGTCTTCGAGTAGACCACGCCCGTCGGCTTCTCGAGGCGCCCGTCAACGTCATGGGACCAAGGCCCATGCCGAGGTCCGACGGGACGCCGTGCTTGACCCGCCGCGCGAGAAGCCGACAAAACTCGGCGCAGTGATGGGCTCGGCGCGCGACGACGCCGGTGGCCAGCATGTCCTTGCCAGCATGTCCTTGCCGCACGAGCGCCGGGCCGACATGATCGGCATCTTCCTCAACGGCGATCCCATCGTCGGTCTCGGCGGAGATACGGGAGACGCCGTCGTCGGACCGGAGCCGCGGCCGATCTGCGCCCCTGACCGTGTCGACCCGGCGCCGCCCGGCGCCGGGTCGAGCTTCACCTTCCCGTCATCCGGCCGTAGCGGTGGACGTTCGGCCAGGGCCGGCGAAACGGGGGGCGACGCGATTCTATTCCGATCTAAGTTTCTTCCACACGCCACGGGCCAGAACGACCATTTCGCCGTCCACCGTCAGCTCGCCTTCAACGAAGTGAACGGAGGGGTGTTCTTTCGAACGCGGGCCGTTCCGATGACGACGTCGCCCATTTTGACAGGCGCAAGGAAATGCACGTCCAAATGCATCGTCGCCTGCGGCCGAAATTCGTTCATCAACCGCCCATGCATGCCCAGCAATCGGTCGGCGACGGTCATGAGCATCCCGCCCTGAACGACCCCGCGCAGGTTGGCGTGCTTCTTCTCCGACTGAAACGCCAACATGAGGCCGGCGTCGGATTGCCGCTCCCATATCGGACCGACATGATTCAGGAACCCGTCGTCTTCGTGGAGCCGCCAGCCGTCGGCGGCGAAGTCGAATGCTTTCATCTTCTTCTCTCTTTCGTATCGTGTTCCCGCCGGCTTCGAAATTGCTCAGCTCAAGCGAAGCAGCGGGTCTGGAGCATCCGGAAACCCGATGGAGGTCCCGGCGATTCACGAAGGGTGACGGTCGGTTCTCTCCGTCGAGCGATCTACCTTGGCCGTCCGGCGTCTTGCGGCGGCTCGATCACGCCGCGCCATCGGAAGAGCGCGAACAACAGCGGCGCCGTCGCGTAGACCATCATCATCGGCTGACCTGGCAGGTGATGACGAAGGCGACTTCGATCCCGATCGCGATCGACAGGATCGTCATTTCCGCGGTCCCGCCCGGCGCGAAGGCCAGCAGAAGCGCTCCCGTCGGCTGCCCGAGCAGCGGCGGCCCCAAAGTCGCGACGATAGCGGACAGGGAAAGCAGCGACGCCGCCCAGACCAACCCCAGAGCATGGCTCCCATGGCTTCCGAGCGCTTGATCCCGAAGAACCGCGCGCCGGCGGCGGAGCCGATGACGACTTGTACGGCGGCGACGAGCCATCCCGGCGGCGCGGCGTCAGTCCTGCCTGCGCCATGCGCCACAGCGCTCAGGAACAACGCGGGAATCAGCACGCCGCCGGGAACCCGCACGCGCTTGCCGATGGCGTACCCCAATACGCCGCAGCCGATCAGGATCGCCCAGTCGGTCAGTCCTTCGGAGCCGGCATGGCCGGCCCGGGGAATGAAGACGGCGGCGCTCAGGTCGTAGCCTGCGAGGAACTGAAGCAGGATCGGGAGGATCGCAAGGACGCAGATGATCCTGATCGAATGCACCAGCACCATTTCCCGAAGGTTGCCGCCATAGGAGCCACCGAGCGTCGTCAGTTCGGCGAGTCCGCCCGGAGCGGAGGCGAAGAAGGCCGTGACCTTGTCGAATCCCGCCACGCGGACGAAAAACAGGAAGCCCGCCATCACTGAAACGAGCGTGAAGCCGAGGACGACGAGGAGCGCGGGCCACCAGAGCGGCAAGACCTGGACGATCGCGGGCGTGAAGGCGCTGCCCGCCATGACGCCGATCACCGGGCGCGCAGCGTCGCGGATCGGCAGCGGCACGAACCAGTTCCTTCCCAGGGTCGCGACGATCGCCGTGGCCGTGAGCGACCCGAGCATCCATGGCAGCGGGAGGCCCAGCAGGACGAACAGAAGGCTGCCCGTCCCGCCGACCATGAGTGCGAGCAACGTGCTTCGGACAAGTCTGATCACGGTGGCGGGTTCCTCGTGCGGGCAGGGGCGACAGTGCTGGGGGATCGGTCGGGCGCTTTGGCTGCGCATGAGAAAGCCGCAGCCGAGCGGCGCGTCGGCGGGCTGCGGCTTTCGTTCTTCGCATCGGGGCCTCTCAGCCCCAGCCCTGCGGCAGGTAGGGAGATAGCAGGCTCGGCGGATAATAGAGGTTGAGAGCTTTGGCGAGAACGAGAAGCAGCGTGATCGTTCCCAGCGCCACCAGCGCGTTGCGCCACCACGGACCGCCGACCTTGAACGTCGTGAGCAGCATGACGAAGATCGCCCCGCCCACGGGAAATCCCACGACCGAGATCAGGCCGAGGAGGCCCAGCATCCACAGAATGTAGTGAAGGTTTCCATGGGTGGTCTCGGTCGAAAATTCCGTATCCGTGAAAACGCCCGTGCGTGGTTTCGCGACGAAAAGCTGGGTCCAGAGGAGAGGCAGAATCAGCGCCAGGGTGATGAGGGCGACCGTGAGCGGGAACATGCGCGCCAACCGCGTCGCCTGGCTGGCGTCGTATGCGGCGAAGATCACGGCGCCTGCGAGAAGAGCCGTGAACGCCGCCTGGGGCAGGCGCGCCCGCATGTCGGGAATCTGTCTCTTATACACATCT
>NZ_JBLZFZ010000115.1:0-6972 GCF_050753385.1 Pantanalinema rosaneae CENA516 | reverse complement strand
AGATGTGTATAAGAGACAGCCCTACTCCCCACTCCCTACTCCCCATCTCTACCCCCCAACCTGCATCTTCGTAACCATCGCTACCTAGATCACCGATAAGTCCAGGCTAAGCTATGGCTACATAGAACTTGACAAAATACCCCAAATCGTTAGCTTAGGGTTAGCCACAGGGCAGACCAGACTGTATCAAGGAAGGGACGTTAGACATGCCAGAGGTTGAACAACAGTCACCCCATCGTGTGGTCATTGTCGGCGGTGGATTTGGTGGCTTGTATGCGGCTAAAGCGCTCGGTCGATCGCCCGTCGAGGTGACGCTGATTGACAAACGCAATTTCCATCTATTCCAGCCATTGCTTTATCAGGTGGCTACCGGCTCACTATCCCCAGCTGACATTTCCTCACCCCTCCGGGGCATTCTCAGCCGCAACCGCAATACCAAAGTGCTGATGGAAGAAGTGGTTGATCTGGATCCCCGGCAGCAAAAGGTGATCATGCGGGGTGGCGAATTAAGCTACGACAGTTTGATTATTGCTACAGGTGTGAGCCATCACTACTTCGGGAATGACCAATGGAAAACTACCGCCCCCGGTCTGAAAACGGTGGAAGATGCGCTGGAAGTGCGGCGGCGGATTTTCATGGCATTTGAAGCTGCCGAGAAAGAACCCGATCCTGCTAAACGTTGTAGTTGGCTGACCTTTGTGATTGTCGGCGGTGGCCCGACGGGGGTGGAACTGGCAGGGGCGATCGCGGAACTGGCATTCAACACCCTGAAACATGACTTTCGGACGATCGATACCGCAGAAACCCAAATCCTGTTGTTAGAAGGGGTCGATCGAGTGCTGCCCCCCTATCCCGCCGAGCTATCCGCCAAAGCCGCGCAATCATTGGCAGATTTAGGAGTCACTATCCGCACAAAAACCTTAGTCACCAATATCGCTGACAATGTGGTGACAGTGCGGGAAGGCGATCGCACCGAAGAGATTCCAGCCCACACAATTCTCTGGGCAGCCGGAGTCAAAGCCTCTGGTTTGGGCAAAGTGCTGGCAGAACGGACGGGAGCTAACCTCGATCGCGTTGGTCGGGTCATGGTGGAACCGGATCTCAGTTTGGCTGGGTATCCCAACATCTTTGTGATTGGCGATCTGGCACACTACGCCCATCAAGACGACAAACCTCTCCCTGGCGTAGCCCCTGTGGCAATGCAGGAAGGAGAGTATGTTGCGAGGTTAATCAAGCAGCAGATCAAGGGACTGACACCTACTCCGTTTAAATATGAAGAGTTTGGCAGTCTCGCCGTGATTGGTCAAAATCATGCGGTGGTCGATCTGGGATTTGCCCGCTTCTCTGGGTTGATTGCCTGGTTAATTTGGGTATTTGCCCATATCTATTACTTAATCGAATTCGATAACAAACTGATTGTGATGATTCAGTGGGGTTGGAACTACTTCACCCGCAACCGAGGGGCGCGACTGATTACCGGAGAAGCCGAACTCCTACAAGTCGAATTTGACTCCCACGGCGGGTTTCATACCCCAACCGCCAAAAAACCGATCGAGGTTTAGCCTGATCAAGAAGTTAGGAATGAAAATTAAATAAGTTCGATACTTCTTTGTACGGGCGAACGGTCGTTCGCCCCTTCAGAGGGCAGAATATTCGACTTTATTTAATCCATGATCCTTAGCACTGATCCTCAGCTTCTAAGTCTCTTGATAGACTGGATGAATTGTTTTAGATCGGGAGTCTATGCACAAGCGTCCCACGTTTGATAGTAGCCAATTGATGCGACGGGCAGATGACCTGATTTCGCACGCCTCCAACCGTTACCGGATCACCGTTCAAGTGGCGAATCGCGCCAAGCGCCGTCGGTTTGAGGATTTTGACAACAATGAAGACTCGGCTGTGAAGCCAGTGATGCGGGCAATTATTGAAATGTCCGACGAACTGACTCAGCCTGAAATCATCGGCGAATAGTCATCCTGATTCAGGTCATTGGTGCTGGAAGAGTGACCAATGACCTCACCATTCTTTACTAAGATTTTCGATGAGTAAGCAGAAGTGGGTTCGGCGCTGGTTTAGCGTCATCATTGCGATCGCCCTATGTACGATCGGCGGTTTGATCATGACAGAACACCAGGCAGCACCGCCAGCGATCGCCCAATCCATTCCTCGAGTTCGACCGGAAGGAGTCTGGCAACAAATCTACCAGCAGATCCCCGATCTACCGCGAGAAAACCAGTACGTCAGTAAAGAAACCAAACAGGTTGCCACAGACAATACCCTGGTCGGTCGATTTATTCGCTATCACCTCTATAGCAAGGGACGATCGCCCTTCTATCGCCTCGACTGGAAACTCAGTCTGGCAGACTACCTAGGAGTGAATGAACGCATAGAAGAGGCTGATTATCCCAGCCGCGCCACTCTCAACCAAAACCCGATGGAAGGAGATATTGCGGCAATCAATCGCCTGACCCGCGCCCAACGGGAGGCATTAGTGCAAGCGTTGGTCGATGCCTTTACAGTCAGTGCATCATCTACGCCTTCCCCTCAACCTTAGGAACCTGGTTGGTATGGCACGTTTGGTCAAAAGTGGGCAGGGTTGGCGGATTGGGATTGATGCGGCAGCACCGAAATTTCAAGGCTTAATTGGCACAGATGACTGGGCATTGGAATTGACTGCTGCTGAGTTAGATGATTTCTGCCGCTTAGTCACCCAATTGACGCAAACGATCGCCCAAATCCGCCATGAACTAATGGACGAAGAAACGATCGCCTGTGAGGTCGAAAGCGATTTAGTCTGGCTGGAAGCCGAAGGATATCCCCAGTCCTACAGCCTGCATATTATCTTACTGACGGGGCGCGGTGGCGAAGGTCGCTGGTCAGCCGCCGTTGTGCCAGAGTTGCTTCAGGCAATCCAGTCTTTGCAGGTTTTTTGAACTTTGTCCGCTGAATTGGGAAATTTGTTTACAAAACGATCGCGTTCCTATGTTATAGTTGTTAAGCCGACAAACGAACCGGGGCGTAGCGCAGCTTGGTAGCGCACTACTTTGGGGTAGTAGGGGTCGTGGGTTCAAATCCCGCCGCTCCGATTGGTTCAGACCCTCTCAATGAGAGGGTTTTGGTATTTTAAATGGAATTTATAAACTGGTGATTTGCGGAATTACCAAAACCAGGGCTACGGTTGCTAACCAAGCAGAGCATTAAACCCGTAGCCAATACAAATAATGCCGAAGGTTACGAGGCTAATAAACACAGCCAGCAGTTTGGGACGCAAAACTTTTCTCAGAATCACAATTTCCGGGAGTGAGAGCGCCGTAACCGCCATAGTAAACGCTAATACAGTTCCTAGAGGCATCCCTTTATTAACCAAAGCTTCGGTAATCGGCATCACGCCAGCAATATTGGCATACAACGGCACACCTAAAATGACGGCTACCGGAACCGCCAAGGGATTATCAGCCCCGGCAATTTGAGTCACTAATGTAGTTGGCACATACCCATGAATGCCTGCCCCGATCGCAATCCCCACGACTACATAAAGCCAAACGGATTGAACAACTTGCTTAGACTGATACCAGCCCTGTTGGAAGCGTTGGTGCCAACTCAGATGAGCTAGTTCGATCGGATGATCTTGAGCGATTCCTTGAGCGGCATGGTGTAGTTGCCATACAAAAGGTTCTACCCAGTGTTCTAATTTAAGTCGCCCGATTGTATAACCAGCGACGATCGCGAGCAACACCCCAAAGCTGATGTATAAGAGGGTGACGTGGAAGCCAAATAGTCCCCATAGCAAGATCACAGCCACTTCATTCACCATTGGGGCTGCAATCAGGTAAGAGAAGGTTATCCCTAACGGAATCCCAGCTTCCAAAAAGCCGATAAACAGGGGTACTGCTGAACAGGAACAAAACGGTGTAATGATTCCTATCATTGCTGCCAGGATATTGCCACCGAACGTCCGTTTGCCAGCCAACCAATGCCGCACATTTTCAGGTTGGAGAAAACTTTGAACTGTTCCAACTAAGAAGCTGATAACCAGCAGCAGGGTTAGCACTTTGGGAACATCGTAGAGGAAAAAATGCAGGCTAGCTCCCAGGTGCGAGTTTACAGATAAACCCAAGAGATGAGTCACAATCTGTGTTGCCAGCCAGTCAAATGGGTAAAACGGATCAAACATAGGTTTGTCCTTAATGGCTTAAGCTTGCAACAGGAGTTGAATCTCTTCGGTAGAAATCACCTTACCTTTGCTACGCACGTTCCCATTGATTGCTAATGCTGGTGTAGACATCACTCCACGCTGAGCAATTTCAATTGGATCTTTGATATGCACTATTTCTGCTTCTAATTGCAATGCCGCGATCGCGGCTCTGACATTGCGTTCTAATTGCTGGCACTTTTGGCAACCTGATCCCAATACTTCAACCTTAATGCCGCTCATTGCTCAGTCCTCATATCAATATTGGACTGCGATCGCCGCCATTATCCTGAGTGAATTTCATCAGCATGATCTAAAACCACACATTGCCGATCTGGGGTTTGCAGATGTTCGGAACACCGTTGAACCAGTGGGATTAACTCATCATGCAAAGCTTGTAACTGGTGAATGGTGTCTGCAATTTCTTGAAGTTTCCGGCTAAGGCGATCGTGCAGTACCCCGCAGGTCAGCGATCTCTGATCTTTCAACGTCAGAATGTCCTTAATTTCATCCAGGGTCAGTCCCAACGACTTGGCACGAACAATAAAGGTAAGTCGTTCCACATCCTGCTGACTAAATAATCGATAGCCCGCCTCAGTTCGTTGCGGCGACGGGATTAATCCAATCCGTTCGTAAAAGTATAGGGTCTGTGGATTAATCTCTAGCTGGCGTGAAACTTCCCCCACCTGGAACATGGATATGGCTCCATTGCAATCGCATAGCCTTATCCTAAGCCTTATACCCTGGTATAAGGTCAAGGGTTGTTCCAGGTGATTTCAGTTAAATAACGCTAAAGCTTGATGGAGAAAAGTTTTCAGCTTTTCTGCCATTTCTGGAGTGGGGCAACGATCGCCGATGAACGTCCAATTTTCGACCGTAGAGAGCCACCAGCGTTTGCCCGTGTGATCGAAGCCAGCGATTTCCGCCCCGATCGCCCGCCGAGTGTCTGCAATGGGATCAGTATAAAAGCGCATTTGTAACAGGATGCTGCGACTTTGGAGGAGGCGAGAAAAGCCAGGGAAGTGAAACCCAATGTCGATCGAGTCGGGGTCAACTAACTCGCGGGTATCGGGATCATTTGCCCACGGCTTCAGATCCGATCGAGCATCGGGAAACTCTGCTTTAAACAAATTGACGACAGCAGCAATCTTCGTGGCAGTTTCGATACTACTTGCCTGTTCGGCGGCATTCACTCGCAATCCCCTCCAGGTGATCGAGAATTAGATGCAGAATAACTCAAAAATACTTTACAAACCACCGATTGATCATTCTGTGTGATTTGCAGCGGAATGTTGACCTGGATTGTAGTGCATCAGAAACATTGGGAAGCCAAATCGCTTGGCGAATGCCGATAACCCGAATTTGATTTGTAGCGATCGCGGTAGCTCCTGCCACGTCACAGACTGAAATCCCAGCCGCCGATAAAACTGCGCCAAGTTTGATCCCAGGCATTCTAAATACAATGGCTCCGTTGCCTGCTGAATTAGATGGTGGGTCAACGCTGTGCCTAATCCCTGTCCCCGCCATTGCCGAGCCACCACCAGACTGCCTAACTCCTGGGCGGCGGTAAACGATCGCAACTGTCCACAGGCAATTACCTGTCCAGCCTGGTCAATCACCCAAAACTGCGACCAGCGCAACTGAGTTGGATCCAGTTTAGCGCCCAACACCAACCACCGGATTGCTCCCAAATCCTGACGTTGGGCAGGACGGAGGATCAATCCGGCAGGTAGCACGATGGACATAGTTAGCGAGAACGGAGGTCGGAAATGGCGTTCATTGCCATGGAGGCGATCGCCTGTTCCGTAGCTTTGGGCAGATGGTGATATTTGCCGCCTGCATGAGTCGCCAGTTCCTTGGCAAATCCAGTGGAAATAAATTTGTTTTCGGTATCGATTACTAACAACTGGAAACCGATCGCCCGGATTTTATCAGCAATGTCCAGTAGTTCGGCTTTAATATCCGGCTTTTCCCCTTCCATGATCGGTTCTCCCAGCGATCGTGCCAAAGGGATATTACCGCGACCATCGGTAATCGCTACAATCACCACCTGACCAATATCCCCCGATTGCTTGGCATTCATGCCAACCCGTACCGCTTGGGTCAGTCCGTGGGCTAAGGGGGAACCACCGCCACAGGGCAAGCGATCGAGACGGCGTTTAGCCGCTTCAATCGATCGAGTCGGTGGCAACAACACTTCCGCTTGTTCGCCCCGGAAGGGAATTAACGACACCTGATCGCGATTTTGATAGGCTTCGGTCAGTAACCGCATCACCGCACCCTTAGCAGATTGCATCCGGTTGAGTGCCATCGAGCCAGAAGCATCCACCACAAACACAACCAACGCTCCCGCTTTTCGGGCTAATCGTTTGGAGCGGACATCGCCCTGTTCCACAAACACCCGTTTGCGCGGGGGGGCTGAAGTAGAGGCACTGGCTGCCGCCCGTTGTCGTCTGGCTTTTTGGTAGGGAGCCGCCGCCCGTAAGGTCGCATCCACCGCGATCCGCCGCACTGCTCCCTTGGGCAACATCGGTTTGACATACCGACCGCGATCGTCCGAGAAAATCAGCGTTCGACTCCCAGACTTGCCCTGCCGAGTTGCCATTTGAGCAAAGTACAACACCGATGGATCGAGAATCACCCCTTCCGCATCAAACACAAATTCCTCTGGGATGTTCATTGAGTCGGGTTCTGACTGTGACTCGTTTTCTTCCTCTTGCTCCTCTTCCTGCTCCTGTTCTTGCTCCGACTGATCCTGGGGCTGTCTCTTATACACATCT
>NZ_JBLZFZ010000114.1:0-7262 GCF_050753385.1 Pantanalinema rosaneae CENA516 | reverse complement strand
AGATGTGTATAAGAGACAGCCCCATCTCCCTCACCTTCCCCATCTGCCGAATTTACCCAAATCCACTCCGGCTACCGCCTCACCCTCAACGACTACCTGCCCGCCGCCCTGATGCAGTAACCCGCCTCACCTCCCCCACTGCCCCATC
The DNA here is from genome assembly GCF_050753385.1 of Pantanalinema rosaneae CENA516. Lineage (NCBI taxonomy): Bacteria > Bacillati > Cyanobacteriota > Cyanophyceae > Leptolyngbyales > Leptolyngbyaceae > Pantanalinema > Pantanalinema rosaneae. Next base: position 7,114 of record NZ_JBLZFZ010000114.1, on the reverse strand, counting down.
TCCCCACCTGATTTTCAGCTAAATCTGAGGAGAAATATTACAAACTATTACAGGTCAATCGGGAGTGCGATCGCAATGCCGCACAATAATTGCGGAAGGTAACTGAGTCTAAAGGTGCTGTATGCGGTGTGCTAGCAGTCTTCAAGCAGACAATGTTAGTTGCAAACAGTACATGCTCAGGCGTATCATTTGCTCTTGAGCCGAAAAGCCTTGTTCAGGAACCACTCTAGATCCTTTGCGAAGTTGAGCTATGCGAATCTTTGTCAAGGTTGATGTAGATGGTTCACAGGCAGACTTGGAAGCCGATTTGGGAAACCCCATACATAACACAACCGGTTACATTCTTCTGGAGGAATCCATCAATGAGTATTGTCACGAAATCAATCGTGAATGCTGATGCTGAAGCTCGCTACCTCAGCCCCGGCGAACTGGATCGGATCAAGAGCTTTGTGACAACGGGTGAGCGCCGCCTGCGGATCGCTCAGACCTTAACCGAATCCCGTGAGCGGATTGTTAAGCAAGCTGGCGACCAACTGTTCCAAAAGCGCCCTGATGTTGTTTCCCCCGGTGGTAACGCTTATGGCGAGGAAATGACCGCTACCTGCCTGCGTGACCTCGACTACTACCTACGTCTCGTGACCTATGGAGTGGTTGCTGGTGATGTCACTCCGATCGAAGAAATCGGTATCGTCGGCGTTCGCGAAATGTACAACAACCTGGGCACCCCCATCCCGGCGGTTGCTGAAGGCGTTCGTGCGATGAAGAGCGTTGCCACCTCCATGATGTCTGGTGAAGACGCGGCTGAAGCAGGTGCTTACTTCGATTACATCATCGGCGCAATGCAGTAAGGGTTCTCCCAAAACTGCACATAACCAAAATATCGCTCAAGATTACGTGATTTAAGGGATTTAATCATGCAAGACGCAATCACTTCGGTTATTAACTCCTCAGACGTACAGGGCAAATACCTGGATTCTTCGTCTCTGGACAAGCTGAAAGGCTATTTCTCCACTGGCGAACTGCGCGTTCGTGCCGCTACCGCTATCAGCGCTAATGCTGCTGCGATCGTTAAAGAAGCTGTCGCTAAGTCGCTGTTGTACTCGGATATCACCCGTCCCGGTGGCAACATGTACACCTGCCGTCGTTATGCTGCTTGCATCCGCGACCTCGACTACTACCTCCGTTATGCCACCTACGCCATGCTGGCTGGCGATCCTTCCATCCTGGATGAGCGCGTTCTCAATGGCTTGAAAGAAACCTACAACTCTCTGGGTGTACCCATTGCTGCAACTGTGCAAGCAATCCAAGCCATGAAGGAAGTTACCGCTGGTCTAGTGGGTGCTGACGCTGGTAAAGAAATGGGCGTTTACTTCGACTACATCAGCTCTGGCTTGAGCTAACATCTTCCGGCAATTGGCGAATGGGGACTGAATCAGTTGCCTGAAGCCGATCGCTAACCTGACAGAGGTTTGAAAGTCCGGAGTGGGGGCTAGCCTATTAAAGGCTGATCTCGTTACCAGGTTTGTTTTGATGGTCTAGTTCTCGCTCCTGACTTTCAACCTTAATTTCCGGTCTTCCTGACCCCTCCCAATAGAAGAGTTTTTGCTTTAAAAGCATTCAGTCAAATCAAACGTTGCTCTTGGCATTGCTAACGTTTGTTCACATTCAAGATTTCTAGACTCAATCCAGGAGAGACAGCCCTATGCGCATGTTTAAGATTACCGCCTGTGTGCCAAGCCAAACCCGCATTCGGACTCAGCGCGAGCTGCAAAATACCTATTTCACGAAGCTAGTTCCCTTCGACAACTGGTTCCGTGAGCAGCAACGCATCATGAAAATGGGCGGCAAAATTACCAAGGTTGAGCTCGCCACTGGCAAGCCCGGAACCAACACAGGTTTGCTGTAGTTTCTCCAATCGGTTTTGTTTACGCTGTTTTAGTTGATAAAACAGATGCGAGTGAGAGGTCGGGCTGACCTCTTTTTTATTGCAGCACTTGCTTGGACTATGCCAATCACGGAACCCATCTGGTCATCCGCTCCTCCCACACTGACCCTACCGGAGCATCAGGTTCATGTTTGGCGATCGTCGTTACAGCGATCGGCAACGGAAGTAGCCGAACTGGCACAAACCCTGTCACCAGATGAACGGCAGCGAGCCGAGCGATTTCGCTTCCCCATCCATCAGCAGCGCTTCATTGTCGGTCGGGGTATGTTGCGATCGCTGTTAGGTCGCTATCTGGAATGCGATCCAGCCCAGGTACAATTCCAGTATGGGGCGCAGGGTAAACCAGCATTGCCGGTGACAGAGGGGCAACCCAGGCTTGAGTTTAATTTGGCACACTCCGATGATTTAGCCGTGTATGCGATCGCCCACACGATGCCCGTAGGGATTGATTTGGAAAAAATTCGAGCGATCGCAGATTTATTGCAACTGACCCAACGCTGGTTTGCCGAGCCAGAACATGCCGCTATCCAGGCAACTCCTGTGGCTGAGCAGCCAGTTACCTTTTTTCAGTATTGGACCTGTAAAGAAGCCATCCTCAAAGCCCGAGGTCAGGGGGTGGGAGAACTCAAACTGGTAGAAATTTCCTTTGATCATCGAAATAACGACCCAGTTTGGCTTCAGCCTGAACCGACTCCGACGGATGTTTGGCAACTGAAGTTGTTTACGCCTGCCCCAGAGTTTGTCGCCGCGATCGCGGTGAATGCCGAACAATTGCACGTCGAATTTTGGCAAGGCTAACTCGCATTTGCCTGACAAAAGTTTAAGGAAAATTTGACAGGTTTACCGGGAATGCGGAAGTATTAATTAGAGTGGAGAAACCGCACAAAATTGTTAGGACGGCAGCATTAAGGATCAACACCTTGAATTGGATGACTTAATCCTGGCAGCCTGATAGTTGGTGATGCGGATGGTGCGCCTGCTCTAGGGTCATTCTGCATAACGCTGGATCCGGCTATTGTCTTCGCACGATGCTTAGTAGCCAATTCAGTGTGAGCGCTTAACGTGGCTCGATGCGGCTGAGTGGGTTTCTGAACTCAACTTCACCTTGAAAGCCTGCTGAACCTGCTTTCGGCATGATTTCAGGACTGAGGTGGCGGATGGCTGAACTTATCCAGACGGATATTTGAGCAACTTGCGGGCAGCAAGGTTTTCATTCGGTTGAACAGTTCGAGGATACCATCGTTAGTACAAGGCTATCGCTTCGCAACGGTTTCAGCAAGATGAAATGGTAATGTACAAAGCTCCCACAGGTTGGATTATCGATCGATCGGTTAGCAATTAGAAATACGAGGGTCTATCGCTTCATGGAATTTTCGATCGCTGCCCTACTGGCAAACTTTACAGACGACAAACTGGTTGCCCCCAAGGTTTTAGAGAAAAAGCTGGATTGCAATGATGATGCCAGTGTCCGCAAGCTGCAAATTGCCCTGGATGCCCTGGAAAAGATCGGCATTCTGGTTAAGGAGCGGGGGCGCTATCGTCGAGTCACGGAGGAAGGCATAGTCGAAGGAAAACTACGCTGTTCCAGCAAGGGCTTTTGCTTTGCCATTCAGGATGTGGAAGGGGCAGAGGATATTTACATCCGGGAGAGTCAATTAAATAATGCCTGGAATGGCGATCGCGTGTTGGTGAGGGTAACGAAGGAAGGCAGTCGTCGTCGCAGCCCCGAAGGAGAAGTGCGGTTAATTCTGGAGCGATCGAATCCTTCAGTTCTAGCCCGAGTTAAGCAAAGCGATAACGGCTTTTGGGCAATGCCCTTAGACGATCGCTTACTGTTTGAATTGCAACTCCAACCGAATGGTGGGGATTTAGAATCCGCGATCGACCAGTTGGTGCATGTGCAGGTGTTGCGCTATCCCCTGGGACAACATCCTCCCCTGGGGAAAGTGGCGCGGATCTTAGGCAGTGATACCGAAGCATCGGATATTGATATTGTCTGCTGCAAACATGATTTACCCCAGGCATTCTCCGATGCCGTTTTAGATGAAGCGAAATCCCTATCGACCAAACTGACGAAGGCAGAACTTAAACAGCGTTTGGATTTGCGTGATCTGACCACGTTAACGATTAAAGCCGATGTGCGGCAGGCAAAACACGACAGCGTGGATGATGCCATTACCTTAGATCAAACCAAGTCGGGGCATTGGCGCTTAGGAATTCATATTGCCGATGTATCGCACTATGTTACCCCCGGTTCCTGGCTCGATCGAGAAGCCCAGAAGCGAGGGGTTTCCGTCTACCTGGGGGATCTGGTCGTACCCATGTTGCCCGATCCACTGACCAGCAATTTATGTGCTTTTCAGGTGGGCAAGGATCGGTTAGCCATTTCCGTGTTGGTGACATTGAATGCGGCGGGTGAAGTGACGGAATATGAGATCCAGCCCACGGTGATTCAAGTCGATCACCAACTCAGTTATCAGCAGGCCCAGGCCATTCTGGAGCGATCGACCAATCCCTCTGCAACTGCCGACATTCAAGAATTTACGTCGATCTTTGAGCTACTCGATCAAATTTCGGCATTAAGTGAAGCCTTGAAAGAGCAACGACGGCAACGGGGAGCATTTGAGCTAAACTTACCCGAAAAGCCACTTCCCAGCGATGAACAAGCGGATCAAACGGGCAAATTCCTGTTTACGCCTAAGTTTCACTATGACGACGAGGGCGCATTAGGGGCAATGGTCGTCTCCCCATCAGTGCCAACCCACGGCATGATTGCGGAACTAATGTTATTGGCCAATCAACTGGTGGCGGAACATCTGCAAGCATTGGGTGTACCGGGCATTTATCGAGTTCATGCCACTCCCGACCCCGATGACGTTCAGGAGTTAATGAAACTGGTTTCCAGTATGGGCATTGACTTACATCTGGAACAGGACGATCAAATTCAGTCCCAGGATTATCAACGTTTTACCCAGAAGTTTGCGGAATCAGGAGCAGAACGTGTCCTCACCTACCTGTTGCTAGAAACGTTGAAACCGGCGTTTTATAGTACAGCGCCCCGGGCACACTTCGGTCTGGCATTGGAGCAAGGCTATACCCACTTCTCCTCCCCCGTCCGCCGCTATCCCGATCTGTTGGTACATCGGGTGTTACATGCCGTGTTTGATGAAGGTCGCGATCGTAAAACAGCTCGTACCAAAGAAATTGTGAATCTGCGCCATAGTTCCTGTCATGGCGAAATTAGCTGGAACGTCCTACCACCCGAATTGCATCAAGAACTGGAATCCCATTTCCATGCGGTTGCCGTCCACTTAACGGAGCGGGAGCGGATCGCTCAGGAAGCCGAACAGGATCTAGAAGGATTGAAGAAAGCCGAACTGATGCGAGAACGCACTGGGGAAATTTTCCACGGCTTAATTACTGGTGTTCAATCCTACGGGCTGTTTGTGGAGATTGAGGAACTGTTGGTGGAAGGATTGGTTCACGTCAGTTCCTTAAAAGACGATTGGTATGAGTATCGATCGCGGCAACAAACTCTGGTGGGACGCAAAAACCGGAAGCAATATCGCCTGGGCGATCGGATTGAAGTCCAGGTAAAAAGCGTCGATTACTACCGCCAGCAAATTGATCTGGTGGCAGTCGGAGGGGGGAGTCAGGCAACCGAGGACGACGTGGAACCCGATGAGCTAGATGATGTGCCGGAAATGGATTCCGAGGAGGAATAGAACACCGGATCCCGCCCTAGCGCTTGAGCGATTCCAGTGAGACTCTGACTAAGCGATAGGCTCCCGCCCGGGCGATTTCCTGATATTGATCAGGCGTTAGTCCTGTGCGATCGATCACCTTCGGCATCCCCAGGATCAGAGCACCGGACATGATATCATCCTCGACCATCCGGCTTTCCAGGTAGCCCTCTACCCGAGAGGCGCGGAACAGGTAGCGCACCCGATCCTGGGTATAGAACACCAGGCTGGGCTTCTCAAAGCCCACCATGATGAACCGCTCCTCTGGCTGTTTAGCGGCTACGGCGACCTGCGCTAACTGGCGTAACGGTAACTGACGTTCGGCATCGACAATCAGCATCATCGGATGCACGACCAGCATCAAGAATGCCAGGAAACCAATCACATTAGCCGTCCAGATCCAGCGTTGCCGCCACAGCAACAGTCCCGCGATCGCGATCGCCGTCACTCCTAAAATCACACTACCTAACTGAGGTAAACCCGATTCCTGAAGCCGCAACCCTAAATTGGGCATTGCCGCATCCTGATTCAGCCAGTTCGGGCTTTTGACGAGTACGATCGCTAACGCCATAAAAGCAGCGACATTTAACCCCTGACTCAACCACAGCCGCGATCGTCGTCCCGGTGCTGCCCAATCCCTGACCCATAATTGCGCCACCAAAATCGCCGCAGCAGGCACCAGAGGTAAGGTATAGCTGACCACTTTGGTACTGGCAACGGTAAAAAACAGCAGGACGACCAGAAACCAACTGAGCGCGAAGATGCCTAACTGCTGCGATCGAGGTTGGGCTTGCCAGACTCGACGCTGCCAGGGTCGCAGTCGGGCGACCGCGGCAGGCAGGTAAACTGACCAGGGTAAAAAGCCCGCCGCGACGATGAAGAAGTGAAAGTACCAGGGTTCCTTGTGGCGATTTACAACCATCGTAAACCGCTCAAAATTGTGATAGCCAAAAAATGACCCAATAAACGCATCCCCATTGGCTAGCGTCACCAACACATACCAGGGGACAGCGATCGCACAAACAATCAAGCCACCTCGCAGGAGTCGCAGTTCCCGCAGCACATTCCAGCCATTACCCACATACGCCAAAAACCCAGCAATGATTAACCCCGGCAGCACAATCCCCACGGGGCCCTTCGCTAACACCGCCAACGCCATCAGCCCATAAAACGTCAGATACCAGCGCTGCTGTACCGCCGATCGCTCGGGTTGGGCATACCCCAGAAAGAAGGCAAACAATGAGCCACCCATACAGGCACTCAGAAGCATGTCCGAATGCCCAGTCCGACCCCAACCAAAGGTATAGGCATTGAGGGTAAGCATAGTGGTGGCGAGGAGGGTAGTGAGGGGAGAGGGGGATGGGGAGGATGAGGGCGATGGAGGAGAGGAGGAGGGTGGGGGAGAAGCTGTCTCTTATACACATCT
>NZ_JBLZFZ010000113.1:0-7720 GCF_050753385.1 Pantanalinema rosaneae CENA516 | reverse complement strand
GAGACCCTCAGTGTGAGGCTGGGGAGAATGCTCAAAGAGACACGGTTGAGTTCGACAACCCTGAGAGAATACTCGCTCGACCGACCGGCTTTCGAGACATGGATGCTGGGACAGAGGAATTGCGGGCATCGCACCGTGCGGGAGCTTCGCGAAGCCATCGCGACTAGGATGCATGTCGAGCTTGCGACGGCCGAAGTCTTTCAGAGCAAATCGTCGGCGCGGATCGAAGAATCTCTCGAAATGGCTCCCTCGCACGCGCCGGTAAACAGACTCCGCCCGAAGGTTGCAGCATACGGGAGTGATCTCATAGGCACCTAGCGAGCCTCCATTCCCGCAGCGCGGAGATCTTACACTTCAGATTTGGCTTGACTGCGATCCGAAGACCCTGGCCGAGACGGTGAATCTATTCTGCACACTGGAGCGCATTCGCAGATCAGCCAAGGCGCTTCGCGTTTGAGGGCGGTCTATCAGCGCCACCCCTGGACGCGCAATGGACGCTGCGCGAGCCGAATTTTAGAATCGTGTACGGGGTCGCTTCGAACATTACCGATGACCGCCTCGATAAGCGTTGAGGTCGTGGATGGTTCACATTGCGCTTATGCTCGAGCTTGCAGAATTTCCCCCAGAAAGTGGTTCGCGAAATCGGCGGCCGTTCTCGGCTCGGGCTGGCGGAGGCAGGACGTCGAAGTCGACGTCGTGGAATTACGGCCAGCAAGTTGACGGCTCATTGCGAACGGGGCCACTTCCACGAGCGGCGGTCGAGGTTTCGAGCATCTGGGCGATGAGATACAACGCAGTGCCGAACTGCTCCTCGGATGGCATCTTAGGGCACCTACTTCCGAACGCGACAGAGGGCACGCCTTCGCGTACCGCTGCCCTGCACGCGATACTGACATCGACGCCGCAACAGGAGCTTACAGAACTGCTCTCGACCTACAAAGCGTCAGTTCCGACCGATGTGTGTTCGGTCAGTAGACTCGTCATTGTGATGGAGGCGGCATCCACCTCTTCATCGCTCGTAGAAGGTTGTTGGCCTCGATGGAGGGGGGCCGAACTGCCGCGTCAGTCTGAAGTGGTCCTCTTTAGACGACAGCAGCCGCGCGAACTTGACGACTCGACGATCGCCTACTCCTCGAGCTGGAACTAGAGAAGAACGGTCCCTGAGAGTGAGTCAGCTTATCAAAGGGCGATCGACATCTACCCTGCGGCAGTCTGCGAACAGGTCGGTCCCACGCTTTGCTCCACCCCTCAGTTTCGTACGAGTGACTTCCGGGGTCTATGCCTTCCCTCCCAGGTGCCGTCGACCGCTCACTGGGAAGGCGCGCGAATTTGAATACTACCACAACCCTTCACTGGCCAGACTATTCCCCTCGCTCGGAAGGGCAAGGAGCCCTGGGAGCCTACCACTTTGGACGATCAGAGCGGTGTTGCGTCTCCGATGGGCACAAGCCCCGATCAAGATGATCTCCTTCGATCTCTGCTGAGCGTCGCATTCGATCGAGAACTGGCCTACAACGAGGTCGACAGGCAGAACTGGCTGGATCTGCAGAGGCGGCAGGCGCGCTTCGAACTGGAGTCCCGGCCAAGGCAGCGCTCATACGATATCCCACTCGACCGCGTCCTCGCAGCAGCGCTGCATCTCCGCCAAAAGGGTGCGCTGGGGTGGATGACCGCAAACCGGATCCTCGGGCATAGCCCTGACGCAAGCGCTGCAGCTCCTCTTCTGGCCGGAATGATCCGCAGCGAGATAGTGACGCCTCCAGCCCAGGGATCTTGGCAGGAGCCGCACTATCCTGGGCGCGAATTGGACGAGTGGAAAGAGCGATTGGAGTCGGAACTGCATGAAACGGCGAGCTTCGGTGGGGTGGCCGGTCAGGTTCGGAGCTGTTCAGAGCGTTCACCAGATGGCGGTCGTCGAGCGCGCGAGCGAGCCGAGGCGAAGAGGGAATCGACGAATCTAAGCGATGCTGGCAGACATCGACGCTCGTTGAGACGCGCAGGCAGGAATCCCGCCTCGAAATGGCCGTGGATCAATGACGTCGCAGTCGACAGATGCCCGACTTCCTACCGCTAAGGGTCACTACCGTTCGGGGCAGGACGATCTCGGGGTAGACTTCTTCGCGCCTTGCTTTGCCGCTTCGAAGGCGTATAGGCGCGCCTCGGGCTACTTCTCCTCAGGCGCGCTTCTGACGTGGGCGGAAGGTCTGCTCCGGCTTGGCGCCGGAAAGCAAGTCTCCATAAAACTCATCGCCTCCCCGGAGCTCAGCGCCGACGACCGGGCGACGCTCGAACGGCTCAATGACCCCAAAGAGCGCGAAAGGCACCAGGAGGTCCTAGTCGAGCACATTCTAGACGAGATCGTCGAACTCGCCCGCGGCCGCGACGACCGCGCCGTCCGCGCGTCGGTGTTTGCGTGGCTCATCGCGAACGGCAAGCTCGACATTCGTTTCGCCTTTCCGATCAATGTCGATGAGCAGGCCTATACCACGAGAAGATGTGCATCTTCGATCTCGACGACGGCACACAGATCGCGTTCACGGTATCGCTAACGAGACCGCGCGATGACACGCCGCAACAACGAAGCGGTGACGTAAATCGGAGTAGGATCGACGCGAACGCGAGCGCGTCGCGATCAAGGTCGAGCAGATCGCAAAGCTTGGGAGGGAAGCGCGGCTGGGCTGGCGGTACTGTAGCCATCCGCCAACGTCGTGGACGGCCTCCGCACGACCGCAAGGCCGCCGCAGCCATCGTCGCAGAAGCCCGAGCCGGAGCTTCTGCGCCCTCCGCCGATTCCGTGGCGTCACCATGACGAGCGTGCCAAGGTGCTGCGGCGAAGGCTGCGTCTTGGAGATGGCTACCGGAACGGGCAAGACGCGACGCAATCAAGCTCTGTCGAAATATCGAAGCCGCACTATCGACACGGCCGTGATAACCACCGACGGCAAGGATCTGCTCGACATGGGCCTTGGAGCGGGATGCGTGGTCGCACGATAGCGCTACCGAGGATCGTCTTCGGCACTTCGAGAAGCACCGCCAGATCGGCGACTACTCCCTCGTCCCCGTTAAGTCTCTCATCGTCGTCTCAACGCGGACAGCTTCGTAACTGCTCGACGCTTGAGCCCCGCGACCAAACGGCGCGCGCCATCATCCATGATGAAGTTCACGGGCTTGGCACGCCAGCCTCCGAGCGATCTGGCGGCAAGCAAGCAGCCGTTTCCGTGGCGGATCGCCTGAGTGCCACCCCGAGCGCACCATGACCCGCCGCAACGACTTCGTTCGTATCAGTAGGGCCCGACGCTATACATATTCCCGCTGGAACGGGCGATCGCACGGGCGTGCTCGCGGGCTTCGACTATCTGCCTCAGATCTACGATCTTCGATCGGTGACAGGCACGCATCCCACGCTCTACGCTAAGAAGGCTGCCCGCCTCCGCGACGGCAATCCGATGAGCAACGAGGAGATGTGGACTGAGATCGCCAAGATCTACAAGACCGCGGAAATGAAGCCGGATGTCTACCGCTCGTTCCTCGAGGAACGGCCGGACACACTAAAGCGGACCATCGTGTTCGTGGAAACACGGGAATACGGCGAGCAAGTCCTCGAGATCATCGACGAGCACACGAATCGCTATCGTACCTATTACGCTGAGGACGACCGCGAGCACCTCGTCGTATTCGCGCGAGGAGAGATCGACTGCCTGGTGACCTGCCACCGAATTTCGCAGGGCATCGACATCCGCGCCCTCAACACCGTCGTCCTGTTCGCGTCCGCCCGCGCCAGGTTAGAGACCGTACAGCGCATCGGGCGTTGTCTTAGGCTCGATCCGGCGAACCCGGACAAGCGAGCGTTGGTCGTCGATTTCGTTAGACCATCAGCTCCCGGCGAGACGATACTTAATGCGGATCAGGACCGGGCGGCATGGCTCACACGGCTGTCTCAGGTCAGGAAGGGAGATGACGATGGCGTTGGATAGGGCTCTGGAGGCCGCTATCAAGCAGGCGGTCGAAGAGCAGGGGCAGCCTCCCGCGGTCGGCGCTCGGATACTCGCGTGGCTCGAGCTCTTTCCGAAGGGACGGTTCCGCCTGAACAACAGAGACACGCTTTATGCCCGGATTGATCGGTTGTGTGAATGGTCGAGCACCCGAATAAGAATAATATAGTTGGCTGGAGCTGCCAGGGACTCCGCTGCCCTGACGTAGACATCTACCTCCAGCTAAGCGAAGGCCTGCGCCTTACTTGCCTTTCTTCAGGATGCCGAATGGGACCGTCAAGACGACGACGCAAGATCTGCTCAAGGGCGCCTGGAGCGCGAGTCGAGGAATGGACGAAACGTTCCGTCCGCGGGTCCGCCGCAGATCGCGGCGATGCCACCGGCAATTTCAAAGTGAAGCTATCGTGGATGTAGTCCCTCACCTTCGAGCACTCTTCGACTTTGAGAACGGGCGTTCGTTTGTCTGACTAATGCCCGGCAGCGGAGGCGTTCACCGATGGTAGACCACCACCTCCGAGATGCACCGCTTCCTGAATCCCTGCCTCCTGAATCTGTTCGTCTTCAACGCGATCTAGCCAACGAACTCTTCGAGGCGAGAGGGCTAGCGCCGAGAACGCGTTCGACGCCCACTGCCAACTTTACCTCCACGAGGAGGTAGCTGCGGTGGCGTGAAGACTGGTAGAATCGCGGCCGCCAGCCGAAGACCCAAGACGCAGGCACACTCACGGCCCTTCGGCGAGTCGCACCGAACTCAAGGGGCGCAGGTGAAGCTCCTGCGTGCCGTGAGCAGCAGTGAAATACATGGCCACGGCAAGGCCGAGAGCGAAGCCTTGGAAGCTAGATCAAGGCGAAGACCGCCGGCATGGTGCGAGACCAGAGCGATCTGGCCGATGTCGCGACTGCGGAGGCTAATGCCGATGGCCGGGTCACGGCTAGCGACGACTGCACTGCACAGACCATGCGCCTGCAGCTTTCGCTGAGCCATGGATAGGCTCGTGCATTGGTCCTTTGTAAGAACATAACTCGACTGACTGAAGCTCCAGAGGCGACCTCGGCAACCTTCTTCACATACCTCGTGAGCAGGACGAGAGCATCTTCGGCAATCTATGACCGACGTCATGAAGGTGCAGATCGAAGCGCGGGCGAAGACGGTTTTGAGCTCTTTGGAAAGCGGGCAGCTTAACATCATCAAAAAGGACATCGAGCGCTACGAGCCGGCGTCAGGTGTTCCCGACTACCATCAGGACCTGCAGACGAAGCTAACAGAACTGTCGGAAGCGCGGCGCGAGCAGCTCGAGTCGCAGCAGACCGTCCGAGCGCTCCGCCGGAAAATTGTCGATGCCGGCGGCGATCAGGTGCGATAGTGGGATCGCCCAGCAGGGCGAGCTGGACGCCAAATATGCGAGTGCGAGCTCTATTAGGGATATCGACGATCCGGTACTGAACCGCGAGGCCCGGTTAGCAGGTGATCTCGCTGGCGCGCATCGAACCGAGATCAGACGCTACCGGACAGATCACAGAGCCACCGACACGGTCGAGCTCAGGGGGGGGGGCAAACAAAGGAGCAATCCAACATCAGGTCGAGCGGAGGATTTGGCGCTCGTAACGATCACGATTGACTGCTCATTGCCAGTAATAGCCGCCATTCTGAGATCTTGGCTAAACGATCCATCGAGCTCGATGCGATCGATTGCCACCTCAAGCTTGCTGGTCAGGAGCGCGGCAGCGAAGCCCAGACACTGTCCGTCGTTTACACCTTCCTGATGACGCTGCTTGAAGGGAGACAACAGGTTTCCGCTGCTAGTCGACAGCCCGGTCGGCCAAATATGGACTGAGCGTCCGCCGACGCGTCGGCCGGCAATTACCCGATCATTGCCAGCATTTCGTTTAATTTCGTGATCAACACGGAGCGTGCCGACTTCGTGAACGCTGTCGAGGGTAAGTCCCACAACGCCCTGTCCCTCACGTGTTCAGGAAACCCCCGGCACGAGCGTTTGATGCGCAACCATTCACAAGGCTCATGTCGAAACCGCCACTGCTTACTCATCACGACCGGAATTATTCGACGTATTTGACATGGAGGGATGAAGAGTAATGGCTACCCTTCATGATCAGAGAGACGCGATCACCAGGCTCGCCGAGGTGCAAAAACGCTCGTGGTGGGACGATTTTTTTCCTCTATACTCTGCGCCGTTGCGGGTCTTGTCGCGGCAAGGCGGAGGAGCTCAGCAGCCCGACGCGTGAGATGTTGATTACTTCGTGGCGGACTACAAGCCGGTTGCGATTTTTCCTGCACTGAATGCTTGTGATCGCTGAACTGAAGAAAGGCCGAACGACCTTTCGAAGAAGCGAGGTCGTCACCGTCTTCCGATCACTGTCGCGGGCCAGAGCGAGAACGGTAACAGATTAGGGGATGAAGCGGCTTAATGCTACGCGAACGGGGAATACATTATCTTGCAACGAACACGATCAGCGCCGGAATCCTCATAGGTGATCCACCGCGAGTTCGCAAGCTAATACCAACGCAACAGAATGGGCCGTTCGCCGCACCCTAGCCTGGACCAAGTGTATTGCGATTAAGGAGACGTGCAGGCGTTGACGTAGACTAGCGGCTGATGCGTCTCACCTATCAAAATCTAAGATCGCTCCAACAGATGATTCGGCTGGATCTAGAGCGTTTCTTCGGGGCGATGGGCGGAGCAGGAAGGTCTCCAACGAACTCAGCGTCTGGCAGCGCCTACACAAAACAATCCTTCTGCGCGGGTGTGGAGTTGACCCCGTTTCGCCGGACAGGCGGCTGTTGGGTTTACGCACTGAGCCTGATGAACTCGCGAGGCGAGCGGAACTTCAGTCCTGAGTGCGGGTGGACCTCGCAATAGTCCTCGATCCAGATGGGGAGCAAGGCGAGGATGGTTTCGGCGTCGGGCAGGATCGTCACCCGAGCATAGTCGCGTTTCAGCGTTTTGACGAAGGCTTCAGACATCCCGTTCGACTCCGGGCGCGACAGGCGTAGAGCAGCGAAAGGCCGAGGGCGCGTGCCTATCGGCAGATCCCTGGCGATGTAGGCGCTACCGTTGTCGGACAGCCTTCGACCGCGCGCGGCACCCTAGGTCGTCCCAAAGGGCGTTCGACGGCGGTAACCATGAATCGCGGACCATCTCGCCGGATGATGCCGGCCTGCGCCACCCAGTACATCAATGATCTCGCTGTCGCAGGAATCCAGCACCAATACGCGACACGACCTCGCGATTGCGAGATGGAATCAAGATGGTCAGAGCACCATCGAACATTCGAGCGAAGCGCGATGACGACCCTCTTGAGTCCGACAGGGGCGGGGCGACGTATGCGTTCCAGCGCAGGCCGTGATGCTGCATGATCCGCAACCCCCGCTTGGCATTGACGGCCGGCAGGCATTTGGCGCGCCGCTCTCGGTTCAAGAGCGCCGTGACGCGTCGATAGCCATAGGTCGGCCGGGCATCGACGATGGCCCGGATCGACGGAAGGAACTCAACATCCTGCGCCTTGCGATACGGACCACGCGACGTGGGCGTCCTGCCGCGTCGCTCGTTGATGTGGGAACGAGCAATGTCCAGCGTCCGAGCCACCGCGCTCACCGTGAACCGTCCGTCGGATCGCTCCAGGACAGCAAGGGCGATGTCCGTTTTTTTGGGCGGGCGACGTCAAGCGCTTCTTTGAGGATTTCGTTCTCCATCGTCTTGCGACCCAGC
>NZ_JBLZFZ010000112.1:0-8030 GCF_050753385.1 Pantanalinema rosaneae CENA516 | reverse complement strand
CCAGGACGACCTTAAGGCAGGTCTGGTCGTTTTTCTAATCATGCAACAAAGCCGCGCCAATGGCAAGAATTTTCATAGTGCTATAGTTGCAGCCTCCCTGGTATGTTTTCTCTATGCGTCCATCTCCTGCTGTGTAGACTAATTCATTGAGAGGGCAAGCACGATCGCAATCAAACTGACCAAAGCAAATCCTGTGCGAATGACATGAGAATATTCCCACTGGTTTCGGAGGTCTGTCCAGTCAGTTGCCCTTTTGTTTTGCTGCGTTTGATTGACACCAAATGAGAAAAAGTCAGCACTAAAGCGGCTCAAATTTTCACCTTCAAGCCAAAATTGATTAACCGGATGCGTAATCAACCAGTACACCCCTTGCATTCCAAGGAGTCCCAATAATGCCACTAATGTCAGCCAGAATTCTGTGCTGCCCCAGGGGGTGAGAATCAACAGGATCAGGGTGACGATTACGCCGCCAAACTCTCCAATTCCTCCTCCAACAGTGAACCCTGGGTAATAAATAGGCTGCATAGCAAAATAGGTCTCTTTTGAAAGACGCATTTTTCCGGGTAACTCCAGGGCATGAGCCAGTGCCATCGCCATTGCTACCGCAATCAGGATTGCAGTCAAAATTTGCAGGAGATGAAACATGACTAATTCCTCTTACTTAGACGTGTGTAATTTCCTTTAACGCCTGGTTAAGGGTGCAACTTCAGGCGTGTTGGTATTGCGGGGTTTTCTGGTTGGAATTTCAACCAGAAGTGAGACCTGGAGGGCACATAGCCCAAGCAGTTGCAGCACAAAACGACCAGCGTGAGAATATTCCCACTGATTTCGCACCTGCATCCAATTGGCTGGAATAGAATCAACCGTCCATTGAGCAAATTCCGCATTCATCGGTGCAACTAATGCAAACCAGACGATTAGGGAAAGAGCCAGCAAAATAGCACCAATCAATGTCCAATAAAAGGCAGGTCGCCGTTTACGAACCAGAACGGTTAGCGCGATCGCAGTGAGAACGGCACCAACTTCACAGAAGATGCCAGGAAGCGACCCAAACTGTTGATATAAGCTCTGGTTGATTGTTGTCCAAAGGGCTGCATCGTACTGCATTTTCGCTGGCAGTTCTAGTGTGTGGCAGAATGCCATTCCCATGCTAAGTGCAGCCAGGATGAGAGTAATCAAACGCCAGGTTTGCAAAACCATGATGGCTCCTCCTGAAAGAGGTTTGCTTGCAATATGAAAACAATGTCCAATTGCTGCCATACTATCCAATATGACAATTAGTTGTCATATTGACTATTAATTGTCATTCATAGAGTATCAACTTTTGTAAGCATCAGCGTCGATGATCAATCAGGTTACTCACAGAACTCAGGCGGGGCAGGCGATCGAAGACTTAATCATTGAAATTGTGGCAACTTTTTTCCTGCTCCGAGCGGAAGGAATGCGAATTGGAGTGGTTTCATCTTCAGGAGAAGGTTACTGGAGTGTGTTGCGACTGCTCAAGGTTAATGATCCCCAAACCGTACCGAAACTGGCTCGATACCGTTATGTGCCGCGCCAGAGTGTCCAAAAATGCGACCCACATCTCGATAGGCGATCGCATCATTAGGATGGTGCTGTTGCCACTGTTGGACAAACTCACGAGTCATACGACGAGAATGGGAACGTTCTCCACGGGGACTCGCATCAATGTGTAGTCACTGTGCCATTTGTTTCTCCTGATTCGTAGATTTGCTTTATCAAGACATCTTTAGATTAGGAAGACACTCTCCCGTTTCGCTATCTGATTCTTGTGGCACTAGCACATTCTTGAGATGAATCATAAAGTGGTACCCATACAAAAATCCATCCAAAGATAGAGAAATTTTGCTCTCACCTTGTTGGGTGAAGTCGGTAGAGAAGATACTCCTTTAGGATTAGCTTCTCTTGTTCACTACAGCGACGGGCGAAACAACAATTGGGAATCACCACCAGCAGAAACCAGGCATTTGTAGGATGGAATACTGTGCATGTCTAAACTGATTTATCTTGTTGCCTGTACGGTCGATCGCTTTATTGCCCGTAAAGATGGCTCGTTTGACTTTTTTCTCATGGAAGGAGAACACGTTGCAGATTTGCTTTCTGCTTTTCCTGAAACGATTCCAGCCCATTTGCAAGGGACATTAGGGATTACGGCTGACAATCAGTACTTTGATAGTGTTTTGATGGGACGCAGAACTTACGAAGTTGGGCTAAAAGAAGGAATTACAAATCCCTACCCACAAATGAACCAGTATCTTTTCTCGCATACTCTCCAGCAAAGTCCCCATCCTGCTGTTGCATTGGTTGCATCCGATCCAGTCCCCTTCGTTCAAAAACTCAAACAGCAACCTGGTAAAGATATTTGGTTGTGTGGGGGTAGGGATTTAGCCACAGTTCTGTTTCCAGCGATCGATGAGATGATTTTGAAAGTCCATCCCTTTCTCCTTGGCTCAGGAATTCCACTTTTCTCAGGAACGATCCCACTCACCTCTCTGGAGTTAACCGACAGCAAAATTTACAAGAACGGTTTCATGTTATTGCACTATCGAGTGAACCATTAGGTCATCGCCTGGTATGAAGTGCGATCGCCTCTTTTGCTGCTTTTACGACGCGATCGCGCAACTCTAGGGGTTCAATCACTTCCATCTGTCCTATAACAATGACGGGAATGAAGATCGTGCGAATTGTTGAAGGGCGAATCACCGATAGCTGGGTGAAAAATGACGTGATGGGGTTGATGAACCAACTCGGTGCTGGCTCTGCATCTCGATAAGCAAATGAACTACCCCAATAACAGTGAATTGAATTTACTTTTTAGAACAACTTCGAGAGGTCATTATGCAACCACTAAACGATAAAGTGGCGATCGTGGCGGGAGGCACTCGTGGAGCGGGGCGAGGCATTGCAACCGAACTGGGTGCCGCCGGAGCGATCGTTTACGTGACCGGGCGCAGCACCCGCACCCACCGATCAGAGTACGTTTCCAGTGGTCAACTTGCCAAAGTGTATGGTTTTACTGATCTGGATGGCTCTCAACCGGATGCCTGGCGCTACATTCAGGAGGTAACAGAAATGGGCAAACCGGCTGATGCAACTGGATACCGATGAGATCAGCATTTCTCCGCTGTTCAAGTGGATACTTTAACGGAACCGTCCCTGCTGCCAGTGATACGAAACTCATGGAACAATTGCAGTCACGCGGATTTCAATTCGCATTGTTGGCAGTCCAAGAGCCGCGACTCCTACCTGTGTCCAAATTGGGGCATGGTTGGGCATATATTGGCGATATAGCCTGACCATCACATCGTTAACCTCTGGGGGCAACCCACCAACATGGTAAGAATTAACATGGACAACGTGCTCCCAACTTGCACCAGCAGTTGCCAAGGTTCGCTCCACGTTCCGAAACGCTTGACTAATCTCGTCCGCAAGCGATTCTGGAATTTGCAGATTGTCATCCCAGCCACCTTGTCCTGATGTCTCCACGCGATCGCCAATTTTGACTGCTTGTGAGTAATGCAAGTTATTCAGCATGTATTCCCCATAACCAGGGGTAACAAAAAATTCAGGCTTATTCATGATGTTCCTTCTGTAATATGTTTTCTCTATCTCGCGTTGCTGAAACGAGTTTGTTTCGGCATCATCTGATCTAGACCCTAATGTTCAGAATTCACTTGCCAGTACCACACACGCACACATTGAAAGCAATTGATTGCAAGACCCTGACTGATCATCACTGGGTAGAAAGCATTACTGGTCGTCACTCCATAGACATCATCACTGGTGCCTTCAACCCGATCGGGTAAAACAACAGTTTCAACATTGATCACCTGTATCGTTGTACTTTCGATCCACTGATTTACAGCACTCACAACCTCAGAGAAGGATTCGTAATCGGAAGCTCCGCCGAAGGGTCCTCGTTCAGTAATCCGAGGCGCAAAATCTTTGTACTGAATCATTTTATTCACCACCTTAAAACTGTAGAGTTGAGCATCAATTCAAGTAATGGACATCGCCCACCATATTTAAAACCTTTCACGGTAACGCTTTGTGGGCAGTGATAGCCCTATGAGATTGATTCCAAAACTTAAGCCAACCTTGCCAGTAAACCGCTAAGAACAAAGGTAAAAGCGTGAAAGCTAATATGGGCTAACATTGCAGCCTCTAGCGAGTATTGCCAAAAGAGCCAGCCAAACCCAATCCCCGCAATCCCATTCAGTAACAATGCTCGAATAATCACAACTGGAGTGAGGGGAACGATCGCGGCAGTCGCTGGCAGGTGTAGTAGTCCAAATACCAACGCGGCTAGAACGATCGCACCCTGGTAAATCCCTGCACTTGGCAAAGTAACGCCTTGTTTGAAGACTTTCCACGCGATCCAAACAAGCAGCGACATTAAGCCCCAGCGCAGCAGAATTTCCTCAGTGATGCCGCCATAAAGCATTGCTGTAAGTGAACTCAGCCAATTCGGTTCTGTGTTATTGGCTGCCCGTAGTGCTTCAGGTAGGGCAGGTTGCATCAACCGATCGAGCAACAGGAGAATGATCGTTGTCGCTGCACCTATACCCAGGCTCCATTTCATCTCAATGACAGAATATGGAATCTTAGGGGTATGAAATACCCAGTAATCAATCAAATGTGAGCGTAATCCAACGCGATAGGCACAGCCAATTCCGATCAGAATGCTGATTGCCAGTAGCACTGTAAGCTGTAGTGCTTGCAGCAGCATTAAAACCCACAGTGGCGGAACGTTTGCTAGTGTTTCTGGAGACAGTTTCGCCAATTTTTGCTCAACTAATGAAACCGAGGTAATCGCAAGCATTGCAATTCCCGCAATGCCCAACACAAATAGAATCCCAAATTGTTTCAAAACTGCCATTGATTTAATCTCTAGAGACATCAGAATACTGGGTTAGATCCCAGAGTCGTGGCTGCTTGAACGGTGAAAATTGCTTTTGAAACGGCTTGACCGACCAACTCCTCTCTTGCGATCGCTTTAATTCGCGATCGCGCTTCAGGACGTTCTTCAAGTCTAAACACCGCATCAGTCAGGTGAGAAGCTTGCATCAAACTAATCAACGCTGCCATCCGAGAATCCAGTCCAATGCCTTCTAACACGGCGGCACGAACTTGCTGGGCAATCTCGTGTTGAATGGATTCATCGGTGAGAAAATATCGCTGCGTTGGGAACAGTCCAAGAATGCGTTGCTCTTGTCGTTCTAAAACCCCTAAATCAACTAAGCTCTGCAACACAATCGTTTGAATTCCTCTGTATCTTCGTCTCCAACGAGTCACCCAGAACCTTGCAGTTCGAGGACGAGACGAGGCTAGAACCTCACTGAGGCGTTGATCTAAGAACTCGTTGCCTGTGTTGACTGCGGTGGCTTGCCCGTGCGAAGCACGTATCGCACCGATTACACGATTGTCGTTGTCGATTTCAAGTTTGCCTTGCAGAACCAAATCTAGTAATAAAGAACCGACCAAGCCATAATCGAGCGCAGAATACAAAGAGAAGCGAGTTTTCCCAGTTTGGGGATTGAGTGCAAGCAGGATTAAATCCTGTGAAAGATATTGCATGATGAATTCCTGATTGAAGTATGCGGCGGTTTCTTTCAGCCCGTGCCAACGAGCACCATCACCGGGATTGTGGGCAGGTTGAAAACAATATGAACGACGAAACCGGGCCAAATCGAGCCGCTACGACGGAAGACCTCAGCGGTAGCGAGACCGGCCACAATAGCCGCCGGAAAAACAATGTTAATACCGTGCATGAGGGCAAAGATCACGGTGCTACCCACTACCCCAGCGAACGAGCCATAGCGCAGCAGCGCGTTGGTAACGATGCCGCGATAGAGCAGTTCCTCGCCGAAGGGTGAGAAGACGGAGATCAATACTGTGGACAAAACCAGAGACAGTAACCCGTCGCGACCACCCTCTGCGTAAACATCCTGGACATTGTCCGTGTCCCCGGTGATCTGGATCCAGGCCATGATCGCCAGCCCCTTGAGCACAAAGGCAACCAGCCCTACACCCACACTGGTTAGAAGCCAGCGACTGGAGGTTCGGCGTACACCGAAGGCGCTTAGGGAACGAATCCGCATCCGCGCGGCTGCCGTGAACGCGATGAGGGTGGCGACGCCGGTCCATGCGGCCAAGATCAGGCCGTGGACCACGGGGTCAAGACCGAGTTGCTTGAACAGCGAGACACCTCCGAACCCTACGATTAAATAGACGACGAGTCCGACGATAATCTCGGGCCAGCCCGGACGAGAGGTTTTGCTAGACCGAGCCGAGGACGCGGAAGGGGGCTTTCCCGACTCCCGCAGGTGATTTGAAGAAACACGAGGCATGATAATTGACTCCTTTTATCAGGTGACTGACTTCAGTTGCTGATGGGTTTGGGATTTGCCGGGGTCACCCGCGTCTTTCACTTCCGTTCCGATTCCCTTCTTTCCTTTGATTGCATAGCTCCTCATCTTTGTCTCCTTTACTCGTGCGTGGATATATTGCTTGGAAGTTAGCAAACCTGTTTTGCTTACAGACAAGGTAGAGACGCATTGGAGCAAATATCAGGGAGTTTAATGACTTGCAGAAATCATCGCTGCCATCAACTCCGTTGTTTTCCAACGCCCTGTATATCGACTTCCGTTAATAAACAGGGCTGGAGCAGATGTTACTCCACTGTGTATTCCACCTTCGATATCTTCATTGATGCGATCGATATGCACGTGTTTAGATAAGTCTTTGAGAAATTGAGGAATATCAAGCCTTAAATCATTGGCGTACTCTATCAGGTAACCGTTCTCTAACTTCCGTTGATGAACAAATAAAATATCGTGCATTAACCAAAACTGTCCTTGTGCAGCGGCAGCTTCGGCAGCTTCGGCAGCCCGTTGAGCATGAGGATGAACTTGTATCTGCGGAAAGTGACGGAAGATCAAACATAAATCATCCTCTTCAAGGGAAGCACTCAAATCTCGTTTAATTTCTTTGATCAGCTTGTAAACGTCCGCACTTCTAGGGTCTTGATAGTCTCCATACATCACCAGTACTACCTTGGCACTCAGCACACCTTGCATCCAGTCTTGGGGTGAAGGCGGGACAAGTAAGGAACTGTGACTGCGATCGTCGTTCATTTTTTCTACGTTTGCAGCAAGCATGGAACCTTGCAATTGACTTGCTCAATCCATTGACTGCATCTTGATTTGCATACATTCAATATAGGAAATCACTTTTAAGCTGTCGTCTATAGCGAGTTAAAATTTTTACAGTAAAAATTGATAGAGTAACCTTTCCATCGTAGAGTAGAAGACTGACTCTAACTTAAGGTAGAATCCGAACTCAATCGAAAGTACATCCTATAAACTGACAATGCCGCGCTTAACCGCAACAATTACAGCCTGAGTGCGATCGCTGACATCTAACTTATTCAAAATCCGATTGACGTGAGATTTAACTGTACCTTCACCAATACTCAAAGCAGTTGCAATATCGGCATTACTCATTCCCTGCGCCAGTGAGCGGAGTACTTCTAGTTCTCGTTCACTCAGTTCTGGATTGCTGAGCCGCTGTGCCAACTTTGCGCCCACATCAGGCGGAATATACTGCTGCCCCCGATGAACAGTGCGTATGGCATTCAAAAGCTCATCCGGTTCAGTTTCTTTCAACAGATATCCTTTAGCTCCTGCCTGCAATCCCCGGTAAATATCTTCGTCACTATCATAGGTGGTCAGTACAATAATCCGAGCAGATTTAGCGATCGCACAAATTGCACCGATGCCAGCAACTCCTTCTACTTCAGGCATTCGCAGATCCATGAGTGTGACATCCGGTTGGTGTTCCTCAAATAGCGCGATCGCCTGCTCCCCATTTTCAGCCTGGGCAATCACCTGCATCTCTGGGTCGCGGTTAATAATCGTGGCTAATCCTTGCCGAAAAATGGCATGATCGTCCGCAATCAGAACCCGAATTTGGGGTATGGGGTGTGGGGCTGTCTCTTATACACATCT
>NZ_JBLZFZ010000111.1:0-8587 GCF_050753385.1 Pantanalinema rosaneae CENA516 | reverse complement strand
AGATGTGTATAAGAGACAGGGGGAAGGTGGGGAGATGAGTTGTTGGATCTGGGCGATCGCGGTGCTGAGGTCGGTTAACACCAGGCGATCGGCGGGATGGGTGGGAAAGTAGCTAAGATGGCGATCGCTGCCGACTAACAGGGTCGCTTGGGCGATTAACTGTTGGATGGAGTTCGGCAATCCGGCTGCCCCATCTAAACCAATGCCGACAACATGAATTTGGGACATGAATCAAGGCGAAAATCAGATGCCAGTAAGATATAACAGAATGCCACATATCAACGGATGCCTTGCATGTTAGGTCAGTTTTGGCGATCGCCCGTCCGATTCCTGAGTCTGTTTTGCCTCTGTCTGCTGCTGGTGGTCAGTTGTGGACGATCGTCTCCCGAACTTGGACGCACTCCCCCCGGTAGCCGCGATCGCATTGTTCTGGGGACAACCGCCCAACTGAGTACGATCGATCCGGCAGATGCGTACAGCAGTTTTGCGGGAGCGTTGCTCTATAACCTCAGCGATCGACTGTATACTTACAAACTGGGGACAACAGACTTAGTACCACAACTTGCCACGGCATTACCCACGGTGAGTGCCGATGGATTGACCTACACCATTCCCCTGCGTCAGGGAGTTGTGTTTCACGATGGCACTCCGTTTGATGCGGCAGCGATGGCATTTTCCCTGAATCGATTTATCCAAAATGCGGGATCTCCATCATTTTTGTTGTCGGATTTAGTCGCATCTGTGCAAGCGTCCGCCGAGAATGAACTGACGATTCAACTCAAGAAACCGTTTGCCGCCTTTCCCTCGTTGCTGGCATTTTCGGGGGCGGCGGCGGTTTCGCCCAAAGTCTATGAAATTAAAGAAGGCTCATTTAAACCGGATCAGTTTGTCGGCACAGGACCTTACAAATTAGTGCGATCGGGGACGGATCAAATTCAGCTGGATGCCTTTGACCAATATTGGGGAGAAAAACCGACCAATCAAGGTATTGATATCCAGGTGTTTTCCAGTCCCGCCAATTTATTTAATGCCTTTCGGACTGGGGCAGTTGATATGGCGTATCAAAGTCTGGCATTAGAACAAATTCGGAGCTTGCAGCGGGATAGGCCAACGGCAGGCTGGCAGATTTTGGAAAAGTCAGGTAGTGGGATTGATTATTTGACGCTGAATCTCAAATCCCCACCGTTAGACAAGCTGGAAGTGCGGCAAGCGATCGCGGCTGTGGTCGATCGTCCCGTGTTACAAGACCGTGTGTTTCAGGGACAAATTGACCCCCTCTATAGTTTGATTCCCACCATCATGGACGAACAGCAGCCCATTTTCCAACAGGAATATGGCGATCGTAATAGTGCGAAAGCGACTGAGTTATTAACCAAAGCTGGCTATTCCGCAGAAAATCCGTTGCAGGTGGAATTCTGGTATCGCTCCAATGTCACCAATGACAAACTAGCGGCGATTACCTTAAAGGCGATCGTTAATAAACAACTCGGTGGTTTAATGCAATTGCAATTAAATAGTGTGGAATCGACGACCGCCTACAAGAACTTAGATAAAGGGGCGTATCCCATGTTCCTGTTAGACTGGTCAGCCGACTTCTTTGATGCGGATAACTACATTCAGCCGTTTATGGAATGTACTAAAGGATCTGCGAATGCGGGTTGTGAGGAGGGCGCGAGTTTCGGTCAGGGTTCCTATTACTACAGCGATCGGGCGAATCAGTTAATTGATCGCAGCCGCAAGGAGCAAAACCCCACCACGCGCCAACAGATTTTTGCTGAAATCCAAGCTCTGCTAGCGCAAGATGTTCCCTTCATTCCCCTGTGGCAGAATAAGGACTTTCTGTTCGTCCAAAAGTGGATTCAAGGTGCCAGCTTAGAAGTCACCCAAAAAACCCCCTTCTGGACATTACAAAAATCCGCTTAATTGAACCTGTAGGGGCGTAACTTACGCCCTCACTATCCCCAAATTACGCGCTGAAGTATTTTGCTGTGGGGTGATAGGCAATAATCGCTGTGGTGGACTGTTCTGGATACAATTGCTCACTTTCATCCATCTGTAAACCAATGCGATCGGTTCTCAATAACTCCAACTGTTTGTACTGATTGTGAATATTCGGACAGGCGGGATAGCCAAAGCTATAGCGTGACCCCTGATAGCGCTGTGCCAATACATCGCGGACGTTATCGGGATCACGATCGCCAAAGCCTAGTTCTCGCCGAATCCGGGCATGAGTCCACTCCGCCAAAGCTTCGGCAATCTGCACCGATAACCCATGAAAATACAGGTAATCTGTGTAGTTGTTCGCCTTAAATAGTTCCTGGGCGTATTCCGTAGCTTTCTGTCCGGCGGTTACGGCTTGCATCGGGAAGACATCAATTTGCCCTGAGTCCTGCGCGGCATAGAAATCAGCAATACAGTAACGATTCAGCGATCGCTGGCGGGGAAATGTCCAGGTCACTAGCGGTAATTGGTTGGTTGGCGAACCACCATTTACCATCACGGCTGGATCATATAAATGGACTGAATTCCCTTCCGACTGGCAAGGGAAATAGCCATAAACCACCTGAAGCTGGAGCAGATTTTCCTCGACAATCCGGGCTTTCCAGGTTGCCAGAATCGGATAGACCTTCTCCTGTAAAAATTGGTCGTATTCTTCCCGCGATTGTTCACGCGGTTTACGGAACTGCCACTGTCCCGCGATCAGCGCTTGTAGATCCAGATACCAGAACACCTCATCCCAGGGCAGATCAGCCGAATTAAGGATCTGTGTGCCCCAGAAGGGTGGGGTTGGACGGGGAATATCGGCGGCGACTGCCTGCGATCGCTCCGTGTCGATCGCTAAGGCGGCGGTTTCCTCCATTTGATTGTCGGACGACTCCGAGCTTTCACTGTCCACATCGGCGGCAATCCGGCTCTTGGGGGCTTCTGCAAACTCATCCAAAAAGCCCTGGACATCATCCCATTTCCCTGCGAGTTTGGCAGGCATCAGTTTGTCCATAAAGTGCAGATCTGAGAACGCATCTTTCCCATAAATCACCTGCCCTTTGTAGGTGTTCTGGCAATCTTCATGGACGAATTTGGGTGTGAGAGCCGCTCCCCCCAAGATGACCGGAACAGTAATGCCGCGATCGTTGAAAGCCTGCAAGTTTTCCTTCATGAAGGCAGTGGATTTCACCAACAAACCACTCATGGCAATACAGTCGGCATTGTGTTCGTAATAGGCATCAATAATGGTATCGACGGGTTGCTTGATGCCCAGGTTGATCACCCGATAGCCGTTATTGGACAGAATAATGTCCACCAGATTCTTACCAATGTCATGCACATCGCCTTTGACCGTGGCAATAATCACCGTTCCCTTTGCCTGCCCTGCTTCCGACTTTTCCATCTGCGGTTCCAGGTAAGCCACCGCCGCTTTCATGGTTTCAGCCGATTGCAGCACGAACGGTAATTGCATTTGCCCCGAACCAAACAATTCTCCAACGACCTTCATCCCATCCAGCAAAAAGGTGTTGATAATTTGTAAGGGGGGATATTGAGCTAACGCTTCATCTAAAGCCGCTTCTAACCCCATGCGTTCGCCATCAATAATGTGGCGCGGCAAGCGTTGTTCTAAGGGTAGATCGGTCAAAGAATCTTTAGAACGGGCTTCTTTTGCCGATACCCCTTCAAACAACTTTGTCAATTCCGTCAGGGGATCGTAAACACAAATGTCACCCTCAAACCGCCGTTGATCATGAATTAACTGGTGGCAAACCTCCTGATGCTCTGGAGCAATTTTGGCTAGGGGCAGAATCTTGGCGGCACTGACGATCGCGGCGTCCATTCCCGCTTGCATCGCTTCATGCAGGAACATGGAGTTTAAGACAATTCGCGCGGCTGGACTTAAGCCAAAGGAAACATTGGAAACACCCAAAATGATGTGACAACCGGGTAATTGCTCCCGAATTTGCCGAATTGCCTCGATCGTGGCACGTCCATTGGCGCGGTCTTCTTCAATCCCAGTTGAAATCGGCAAGGCTAGCGGATCGAAGAAGATCTCATGGGCGGGAATGCCAAATTCTACCGCTTGCCGATAGGCTCGTTGGGCAATCTGGAATTTCTTCTCGGCGGTTCGTGCCATGCCATCTTCATCGATCGTCCCGACAACGACTCCAGCCCCGTAGGTTTTCGCTAGTTCCAAGACTTTGAGGAAACGGGGTTCGCCATCTTCATAGTTGGTGGAATTGAGAATACACTTACCGCCAGCCACCTTGAGTCCGGCTTCCATCTTTTCCCATTCCGTCGAGTCCAGCATCAACGGTAGGGTGACATTGGTGACTAAGCGCGACACGATTTCGTGCATATCGGCAACGCCATCGCGACCCACATAGTCTACGTTGACATCCAGCACATGTGCCCCTTCCTTCACCTGCGATCGGGCGATCGACACCAAGCCATCCCAATCTTCGGCATTCAGCAGTTCCCGCACCTTCTTAGAACCACTGGCATTTAACCGCTCACCGACAATCAGGAAGGAATTATCCTGCTCATAGGGTTGTGCTGCATAGATCGAAGCCGCCGACGGCACAAAGTTCAATGCCGGACGTACCGCCGTTGCCGAGCGATCGACTTCTCCGTCTCCCAACCTCCCGATCTCCCGATCTCCCCGCACCGGACGAGCTTTTGGCTTTAAAGTCGCTGCCGCTTCCGCCAGTTGGTGAATATGGTCGGGACGAGTGCCACAGCAACCGCCAATTACCTGCACTCCCAAGTCCTCAACAAAGTGCATTAAGGCTAACCGCAGTTCCATTGGGGTGAGTTTGTAGTGAGCATGACCCCCCACGTTTTCCGGAATGCCAGCATTGGGAATACAGGACACCACAAACGGCGAGTATTGGGACAAATATTTAATGTGATCCGCCATCCGATCGGGGCCGGTGGCACAATTCAGACCCAAAACATCGATCGGATAGGGTTCTAAAATTGCCAGCATGGCTCCCACATCCGAACCAACCAACATGGTGCCTGTGGTTTCCATTGTGACGGAAACCATTAACGGGCGGCGATCGCCTTTCTGGGCAAACACCTCTTCAATTCCATTCAGGGCGGCTTTGATCTGCAACACATCCTGGCAGGTTTCCACCAAAAACAGATCGACACCGCCATCCCACAGACCTTGTGCCTGTTCGGCAAACGAGGCTTTCATAGTGTCGTAGTCAATATGTCCCAATGTTGGGAGCTTGGTAGTGGGACCGATCGATCCCGCTACGAACCGGGGTTTCTCTGGGGTGGAAAACTCGGCGGCTACGGATTTCGCTAAGGTAGCTGCCAATTTGTTCAACTCATACGCCTGATCTGCCAGGTCATATTCTGCCAGGACGATCGAGGTCGCCCCAAAGGTGTCCGTCTCAATCACATCGGCTCCGGCTGCCAAAAAATCGCGATGGACTTTGGCGACTGCTTCTGGTTTGGTCTTGACCAAATATTCATTGCAGCCTTCGTACTCTGCTCCCCCAAAATCAGCAGCCGTCAGGTTTTGCACTTGCAGGTTTGTGCCCATTGCGCCATCAAACACAAGCACAGGACGATCAGGGTGATGAAGCCGTTGGAGGAAGGGACTGTTCATTAGCCGTTTGTGTTTGTTCTGTAATCTATTCTTCAATGTACTGTGCTACTTACCGGATTTAACCAGTTGCGATCGCTTGACTTACCAAAACCTCATAGTTGGCAATGTCAGCAGCGCTTTGGGATACGATCGCGCTCAACCTAATCCTGTAGTCAAGACCATTAGTGATATGAGATCACTGGGTTTACCGATTTAATTGAATGGAGTCAATCGCTTGCCTGATGCACTGATTGAGCCAACCGACCACAGGATTAACATAAATACTCTAGAAATTTAGGAGCAAGTATTTCAAATGTATGAACCATTCTACACATTTATTTTGAAGATTTTCCCGGAGTTCAAACTTGATCCGATGCAGCTTGATCCGTTTTTAGAGTGTGTAGAGATCAACAAGGGAGAGTTTTTATTTCAGGCAGGAGATATCTGTAAGTTTATTGGGTTTACGCTCAAAGGCTGTATCAGAATTTTTCTGCTGAAAGACGATCGCGAGTGTACACTTTCCTTTCACACAGAGTATCAAAGCTTTGGTGACTATAGAAGTTTTTTGAAACAGCAGCCGACCGAGTTTTACTGTGAAACGATCGAGCGGTCTAAAATTCTCATGTTTAACCATAAAGCTATGCAGTTGATCGAAGAACTTCCAGAGGGGCAAAAATTTTTACGACTGCATGCTGAAGAATTTGCGGCAAAGATGCAAAACAAGCTAGTGTCGCTTTATCTGGATACGCCGGAGGAGCGTTATTGTCAGTTATTTGAATATGAACCTCACATTATCGATCGGGTTCCCAACTATCATCTGGCTTCCTACCTCGGGATTAAGCCTGAATCTCTCAGTCGCTTAAAGCGGCGAATTTACCAGAAGAAAATTTCTTAACCTAAGTCAAGGCGATCGCAAGTACTGACTGGATAGATTTGCAACAGAACACGAATTGCAAGTCCCCCAGAGGTACTCATGAAGCTTTCATTCATCTCTACACTAACCATTCTTGCCATATTGGGACTCTTTCAACCAGCCAAGGCTTTTAACATTGAAGCTTGCGCTAAAGCTCCCATAACTAATAGACCTCAGGCGATCAATTTACTTCAACCAATAGACCAGAAATTACTGAACTGTGTACCTCAGCTAAGTTCTATTGCCAACAAATGGCAATCCCAAGCCAAGAAAATCTCTTCTGCTTTAGGAAAACTGAAGATTGGTAATAATGGCTCTAGTCGCATGGAAAAGCTTGAATATAACTTAGCCGGAAACTATATTTCACTCGTTGCTTCAGCTAAAGCATCTCACACCTGGAAAATCAAGGAGTGTATGGTTCCTAGAATGGTAACAACTTACCGAACAGTTAAAGAATGTGCCCTGCCAAAGCTAGGAGGAGGTTGTTATAAATGGGTGGAAGCTCAAGTGCCCTCTGGAGTTAAACAGGATGGGTGTAATAAATGGTTAGAGAAACCGATTAGTGCCTCAGCTACTTGCACTTATAACTACACATTTAATATTTCAACTGGAGAATCAAAACCAGTATTTAGCTGTGGTCGAGGTGCGCTTGGCGAATATAAAGTTGATGCCAGTGCAGTAACGGCAGTGTTACGAGGCGAAATGCCAACTATGGGCAGCTTACTTAACAGTATTAGCATTACTCCACCGTTGTTTAAAGACAATACTCGTGATGAGTATCAAAATGTCAGAAATGATATGCTTTCAAAGCATTCAGGCTCGATCGTCTATTTTTCCTCGGAAGCTTTTGTTAACTGGGCATCAGCAGAAAATCAAGGTGTAAATATTATTGCTTCTGCTTTAAGCGGTGGATCGTATAGCGCTGAATTGATGCGGCAGATTGAGCAACGATTACGGACTGAACTGACCTATATGGGGACTTTTGCCTCTCAAACAGCAATTCAATTAGGTTCTGAGCAAATCATCTCAATGATGACTGGTAAGGGGTCGATGAAGTTGAATAATTTTGACGTGTCTGTAAAAGTTGTCAACACTCCTAAAATCATTCAAAAGTGCATGGTTCAGCCTCGACAGGACTGTTTACCTGAAATTAAATCGCCAAGACTGGGATTTGCGATCATTGCAACCCCAGTTCAGTAAATAGTCTGGATGGGCAGGTTTTGCGAATTCAACGAATAGCATATAGCTAGTGTAAATGTTAAACCTGCCCCTACGTTATTAATGAAATACTACTAATGAAAACTCAGTCTATCTGTTTTAGTTTCAATTTCGATCGCACTAATTGCCAACCAAATAACAGTACAAACGTGGGATTGTTGATTAAATAGCGTTGCCATAATCGTTGAGGTTCCTGGGTGAACCGATAGAGCCACTCCAACCCCCATGCCATCATCCAACGGGGGGCTTGCGAAACTTCTCCACTATGGAAACTGAACGCGGCTCCTACTCCGATCATCACGGCAGGGAGTTGATGCTGTTGACGTGCCATCCACTCCTCTTGCTTGGGACAGCCTAATCCCACAAATACGACTGGCGCACCAGAAGCCTGGATGCGATCGATGTCCGCCTGTTCCTCCTCAATGGTCATGGGGCGAAATGGGGGAGCATGGCGACCCGCGATCGACAGTCCCGGAAACCGTCGTTCTAGATGAGATTGCAGGTTTTGCAGCGTCTCATCCGTACTGCCATAGAGATAGATCGGGAGCCCAACTTTCGCGGCGCGATCGCACCATGCCAGCATTAAGTCAGGCCCATAAACCCGTGGCTGGTGGCGAATTCCCAGTAAGCGTAAGCCCCAAACTAAGGGCATCCCATCTGAGGTGACTAATGCCGCGCTATTGATTACCTGTTGATAGGAACGTTGCCAGTAAGCGGTCATCACGACATGCACATTCGCGGCGACTACATAGCACGATCGGTTTGCCAATGCCCAGGTTTGAATGCGATCGCAGGCATCCTCGTAACTGGTGGCATCGATGCGGGTGCCTAAGATGGAGCGGGAGGGGAGCTGTCTCTTATACACATCT
>NZ_JBLZFZ010000110.1:0-8661 GCF_050753385.1 Pantanalinema rosaneae CENA516 | reverse complement strand
TTCGTCGGCAGCGTCAGATGTGTATAAGAGACAGGATGGGGGAGATGGGGGAGATAGGGAAGATAGGGAAGATATCGCTTCCTTATCTTCCTCACCCTCCTCACCCTCCTCACCCTCCTCACCCTCCTCACCTCCCTTCACAGTCATTGATATCGGTACGGGCGGCGGCTTTCCTGGTGTACCTGTGGCAATCGCTCGTCCGGATTGGACAGTCACGCTGCTGGATTCCACCCGCAAGAAGATTGATTTTCTCGATCGGTTGTTACCCACACTCGGAATCACTAATGTCAAAACGTTGGTCGATCGGGTAGAACAGGTGGGACAACAACCTCAATATCGCGAACACTTTGATTTAGCCTTAATTCGAGCCGTTGCCGCCGCTCCGGTCTGTGCGGAGTATGCTCTACCTTTGCTTAAACTGGGTGGGTTAGCCATTCTCTACCGGGGGCAATGGACAGAAGCAGAAACGATCGCTTTACAAACGGCGGTCGAGCAGTTAGGCGGTACACTGGCGGCGATCGATCCCTTCACAACGCCCTTAACCGCAGGAGAGCGGCATTGTCTGGTGCTCCACAAAATTGCCCCCACTCCGGCGCATTATCCTCGGGCAGTCGGCGTACCCAGTCAAAAACCGATCGCATAAATTGAGATCGCAGTACACTGAGCAAAGTGAATTAATCTCTTCAGCCTTTCTCAGTAGGATGGAATGTCATGTCAGAAATCACTGCTAACCCACCGCTAGAAACGCCTGCCTACAATATTGAACAAGCGGTTTTGCAGCGCTATGAGGCTGGGGCAAAACAACCCGAAGCGGCACTCTGTTGTCCCACGACCGATTACAAAGCCGACTACCTGGCGCAAATTCCCCAGGAGATTATTGAGAAAGATTATGGCTGTGGTGATCCGACTCGTTATGTGGCTTCCGGCGAAACCGTGGTCGATTTAGGGTCTGGGGCAGGGAAAAACTGCTATATCCTGGCACAACAGGTAGGCGCAACCGGGCAGGTGATCGGGGTAGATTTTAACGACGAGATGCTAGCCTTGTCCCGCAAATATGTGGATGACATGGCAGGGAAGTTGGGCTATCGCAATACAGCCTTTGTCAAAGGCAAGATTCAGGATTTAGCGTTAAATCTCGATCTGGCACAGGTCTGGTTAGATCAGCATCCCATTACGACGATCGACCATCTAGCTGCCTTTGAAGCAGAATGCGATCGCCTCCGGCGGGAACACCCGCTAATTGCCAGTGATAGTGTTGATGTTGTGATTTCTAATTGTGTGCTAAATCTGGTGCGTCCCCAGGACAAACAGCAGTTATTCCAGGAAATCTTTCGAGTGCTGAAACGGGGGGGACGGGCCGTAATTTCAGACATTGTTTGTGATGAAGACCCTACGCCCAATATTCTCCAAAATCCCGATCTCTGGAGTGGTTGTATTGCTGGCGCGTTTCGCGAAGATACCTTTTTAGCCATGTTTGAGCAGGCGGGATTTTATGGCATTGAGATCTTAGTTCGCCAACCCGAACCCTGGCAGGTGATCGATGGCATTGAGTTCCGATCGATGACGGTTCAAGCGTTTAAAGGCAAGGAAGGTGACTGTTGGGAGCGCAATCAAGCTGTGATCTACAAAGGTCCCTGGAAAGCTGTGCAGGACGATGATGGACATACGCTCTATCGCGGACAACGCACTGCCGTCTGTGACAAAACGTTCCAGATTTATACCAATCCCCAGGGGGCTTATCACCAGGACATGATTCCGATCCTGCCCCACACCGAAATTCCTCTGGATACCGCCTCTCCCTTTGACTGCTCCCGTGATCAGATCCGTTATCCCCGCGAAACGAAAGGTTCGGATTATCACGCGACTATGACGAACGCCGGGAGTGCCTGTTGTAGCACTGAATCCTGTTGTTAACGAATAGTCATCGCCCAGGGGGTAACAACTGCCTCAACAACCTGGCAAGTCCCTCACCACGAGTTTTACGGTGTTGGCGGCATCGCGATCATGATTGGATCTCCAGTATGTTTTTGCGGGGCATTGGCATCCTCGATCGTCACCGCCACTTTAGTCACCAACCCTTTAAAGCGATAGGCTTTCGGTACCACGATCGTCTGGGTAAACCCGCCGCGATCGTCTACCTGAAATACTTCTGTGAGAATGGCTTGCTTGGGATCGGTGGTAAATGGGGCATCGGGTTGGACGACTGTCCACAGGGCATACACTTTACCGGGGGGGAGGGACGGTAAGTTTTGGGCAGAAATCGTTGCTTCTAACTCGTCCGGATCAACAACGACTTTGGCGGCGGCGGCACTGTTGGTTTGGGTTGACTCCAACACATAGATTAATGTCGTCCCAGGAACCGTCGCTTGACGGGTTAACGCCTGTTGCAAGCGATAGTTGTTGATGCCTAACGCCACAATCAATCCGGCGGCAACTACTTCCAGCCATCCCCGCCAGGGTAAAGGTCGTCTGGTCGGCGATCGCTGGATATTTCCTGCGTGGTCTGCTTCAGCTTGAGTCAGAATGGTCGATCGCAGGTGTTCGGGTGGCATAACTTCCGGTGATGCATACGCCGTTTCAAGTGCCGTTTGCAGTTGAGCCACTTCTGCCGCGATCGTGGGATCGGTTGCCAACAATTGCTCAAACGCGGCTGCCTCCTCTGGACTCAGATCACCCAGAACATATCCCGCCATTAGTAGCTGTAACTCGTCTGAAGGCATCGCCATCGCTATCACTACACCTATCTAGTAAAACTTGTTAGCGTCTGACGCAGTTTAAGTAAGCCGCGTCTGGCTCTTGCTTTCACGGTTCCCAGGGGAATCTCTAATTGCTGGGCAATTGCTGACTGACTCAACCCTTCGTAATACGCCATGCGGAGAACTTGCTGTTCCTGTTCAGATAACTGGGCTAAAGCGGTACGAACTTCCTGGGATTGCTCCTGTTGAAACACTTGCTCTAAAGGTAAGGGAGTACCTGGTTCTAATTGTCTGCCCCATTGCCAGCGATCGAGCATCCGGCGGGTACTGCTCCGCGATCGCAATCGATCCTTTGCCCGTGATTTCGTCAGGATTGCCAGGAATGTCCGTAACGAGCCTCTCTGGGGATTGTAAGACGAGCCTTTAGCAAGGGTAAGAAAAATATCCTGGGTTAAGTCTTCCGCTTCCTGGGCATTGCCTAGGGTCGTCAGGGCTAGTCCATACACCAAACGCGCATGTCGATCGTAAAGCACCCCCAGAGCGGTCGTCTGTCCATTCCTCAAGGCAAGAATTAACTCTGCGTCTGTCTGGTTGAGTGAAGCGGATTCTGGTTGACCAGAGGGTTCAGCAGGCATACAAACATGGGGGGTGGGAATGGCTCCCTACAGGTGAATGTCTTGGTCATACCGAAAGCCGGACAAGGGCGATCGCCAGCCGCCAAAAGGTTTACTGACGGATGCCAGACCCTTATCCGGATTCAGTTCAATGATTAGCCGCCAGTATACTACGCCATTCGCCAACGGCTTACAGAGGACGGAAAATTCCCCGCAATTCTCCTGCCCGATGCTGCTGAGTATGGATATCGACATACAACTTGCCATCGGCTAGCGCCTGGAGTTGCTCTGGGGTCAGCGTATAGTTCCCAGAGAACTTACCCCCCATCCCGGTTTGATCCAGCATGACCGTGAGTGCATATTGGAAGGGACCATTTTGAGTGTTGTCCCCTCGATGAATGTGTGCCGCCGAGGTAATCTTCGGATTGGGTGGGTCAACGGGATCGGTCGCATAGTCCCGTAATCGACTCGATAACCCCATAAAGGCTCCCCGTACCATCAAACGATTGCCCATGAGGGAGGCTTCTGCCACCCCCATTGCCGACGTTGAGGGAGCATTGGGAACGACACTGGCGTTAATCAACGGAGCCGCATAGCGTTTCATAGTGCCATTGGACATCCCCTGAGCCAGATCCGATGGAGTACCCATTACCGAGTTAGCCGTGGGTGACATTGTCGCCGTGGTCATACGCTGGCTAAAAGTAGGGGCTGTAGAAACCCCAATGAGTAATACACAGGTGAGCGCACTCAGAACGATATTAACGAGCGATCGCGTGGCTTTCTTCATAGGTATGCAGATGAATCAACTCAATTTCACTCAGAAGTACGCAGCCGATGATGATCTGGATGCACCCAAATTTCTCCTTGGCTTCAGATGTGGATCTACATCGAGAAAGATGAGGGTGACGATGCAGCTAACTACCATGAAAGAAAGGACGCTGACAGGAGTAAATAATGGCACTTGATGGGGTACTACTGGATATTGACGGTACTTTGGTGTTGAGTAACGATGCTCACGCCCAAGCCTGGGTAGAAGCCTTTGCCGAATATGGTTATACGATCGCCTTTGACCAAGTGCGACCCTTAATGGGCATGGGAGCCGATCAGGTGATTCCCCAACTGGTGCCAGAACTCAACAGTGAAACGGGGGAGGGAAAGCAAATTGCCAGTTATCGCCGGGAGTTAATCTTAAATCAGTTTGGTCAAACCCTGACGGCAGCGAATGGCTCACGGGAACTGGTACAAAAAATGCAGGATGATGGACTCCATCTGATTATTGCCACTTCCGCCAGTGAGCAGGAAATGAAAATGCTGCTGAAGGTAGCGCAGGTCGATGATTTATTGCAAGAAACCACCAACTCAAGTGATGCCGATCGCTCCAAACCAGCACCGGATATTGTGGCAGCCGCATTGAGGAAAAGCCAACTCAGTCCCGATCGCGCCATTATGCTAGGCGACACCCCCTATGATATTGAAGCGGCAGGCAAAGCTGGAGTAGGAGTAATCGCTTTTCGCTGCGGTGGATTTAGTGATGAGCAATTATCAAATGCCCTAGCCGTTTATGACGATCCGGCTGATCTGCTGCAAAACTATGATCAGTCGCCTCTAGCTACCACTACCTAAGGGAAAGGCGATCGTGAATGTTGTTTGCTGATCCTGGCTAGTCGCGTGAATGCTAGCGCCAATGCGATCGGACAGCTTTTGCACAACCGTTAATCCCAGTCCTGCACCGCTATACTCCCACAGGTCACTATGGGGAATCCGATAAAACTTCTCAAAAATGTGACTCAGTGCTTCGGGAGCAATTTCGCTGCCAGAGTTGCAAATTCTCATGTTGAGGCAATGATTCGCTGTGAAGGCAGATACCGTAATGAGTTGATTGGCAGGAGTATATTGATAAGCGTTGCTCAACAATTCGTGCAGAATGCGCTCTAAATAGGAACGATCGGTTTGTAACGGTGGCAGAGGTTCTGTGATCTCTAGCTCTAGGGTTTGCTGACGATCGTTCATTCGAGAACGGAACGAATCCACCATTTGCGGCAACCAGACTTTGATATCAATTAAGGTAGAGGTCAGTGGTTCACCACCATCTACATAGGACAGAGTCAATAAGTTATTAATTAAGCGGATTTCCTTTTGGCAGGCTTCTTGCAAAATTTGTAGCGTTCGGGAAATAATTTGAGATTCTTTAGCAATCCACTCTTTCGGCTCCAATACCTTTTCCAAAGTTTGAATCGCTAGCGAAATACTACTTAATGGTGTACGTAATTCATGGGTCATGCTAGTCAGAAACTCATCCTTCAAGGCAATCAGTTTTTCTAGCTTTTCAACCTGTCCCTGCGCCGTTTGATAAAGCCGCGCCTGCCGAATCGCGATCGCGCATTGATTCGCGACTTGTTGCACTAATGTCACTTCAAATTCACTAAAGCAGTCATCCCGCGATCGCACGAGCCAGAGGTTGCCGAGCGTACCCTGGTCGTCAAAGATCGGACAGGCTAACCGAGTGACATTAACTAACTGAGGATTCCAGTCAAGCTGTTGATCAACAAACTGGAGGGGTTGCTGTTGAAGTAATGGTAGATAAAGTTCCGGTAGGTCAGCTACGGTATGAGTTAATCCCTGGCAGAGGGTCGTTTCGGTTGCATACTCATAGGCTACGGTTGCGTAATTATGCAGGGCATCATACAGTTCCACAATGCAATGCTGAGTCTGCATCACCTGTCCCAATTCTGCCGCCACCGCCTGCAAAATCTGACTTTCATCCAGACTATCTCGGACTTTTTCTGTAATATGTCGCACTAACGCCTCAAATTCGAGTGCCTGTTGTAACTGCTGTGTGCGTTCTTTAACCTGGACTTCTAGATGGGTATTTAACTGTTGAACTTGATGATGCAGTTCTGCCTGTTGTACCGCGATCGCTACTTGGGTTGCTAGCTGCTTCAGCAGATCGATCGTTGCACTCTCCCAACTCCGAGGCGATTGGCAATGATGCACAATCAATAACCCCCATAGAGTCTGCTCCGATGCGATCGGAACAGCTAAATTAGCTCGAACTTGCAATGAGGCTAATAACTCTACATAACAGGAGGTTAATTTGGCATTGTAAATGTCGTTAACAATGTGAATTCGTCCCTGCCGATAGGCTTCAATTTGAACCGCCGTAAAACAAGGATCGTGCAACCGATTGCCCAAAACAGTTTTCCAGGGAGACGCAACCGACTCCACAGTGATCACCCCACTCCAATCCGGTTCAAACCGATAAATCAGCACCCGATCGGTTTGTAGCAATAACCGCACCTCTTCTACTGTGCGATTGAGGATGGTATTTAGATCGAGGGAGGCTCGAATATGCTGGGAGATTGTATTAACTAACTGCTGTTGATCAATCTGTTGCTGGAGGGTGGCGGCTAGTTGCTGACTACTGTAGTCTACGATTGCCGGAGTGGGAGACGGCATCGATCGCGCTGCCTCTGTCCGACATTCCAATAACACGATCGTCGCTCCATTGCTTCCTTGCAAGGCTCGTGCCATCACCTGGGTTTCCAAGCAATCACCAGACTGAGCCACTAAACAAAGCTGAGTGGTCAATGGTTGAGTTGGCTGATGCAGAAAACTGGCTAACTCGGTCATCAGGCGAACCTGATCCCGCAAATGGACTAATTTAATCAACAATTGTCCAATTAAATCTGCCGGACTGTATCCCAGACAACTCGCACTTTGCAGATCGATCGCTACAATAATTCCGGCAACACTGACAGTTAGGGTAAGCGCCGCTAGTAGCTCAGTTCCAGTCGTCCCCGGTTCTGCCATAGATGCCAGTGACCGCACCTGAGGTAACTCCTCAACCACCGGATTGGTTGTGTGTCCATTGTGATTGTTATCCGCGATCGCTGGTAAATCCTGGCTCATAGAAGCGTCGTCCTTCTACTCCTACAAATGGATGTCGGTCAGGAAAAAACGCAGACCCCCACCCGCTTCCGTAATTGATTCGAATTGGGGGTTAATAGAGTTTTATCGTCAGGCTGAAGTGGAACAGCACTAGACTTAAGGTGATATGCAACTATTGCTCGTCCGTCTGAACCCGCTTATTCCGGGGAGTGGGGGCGATTCGGCTCATTAGGTCAGCGAGATGCAAACGAATTTATAACCGTTTTGATAACGCTGTTCTCCATCAAGCATGGGCAAAAAACTAGGTAGGTTGGCTGGTTAGCCATCCCTAGCAAGCCATAGCGATTTAGAACTGCTATATGCAATCTACTGCGAAATCAGAATAATTAAGAAAATATAAACATTTTTAACATTTTCTTCCATTCCTTCATCAGCCGTCACACAGAATGGAATTCCCTTTAAAAAGCTATCCGCTCCCACCAGGAGGATCGATCGCGAAGAACGAGTCTCAGGGATGGGAGCGGTCTAGCTGGTCTTCAAATCTGGAACCTGACTGCCGGAAGGAACTCCGAATCAGCCTGGTTAGCTAAGCTAACAACGTTTCCGAAGAAACTCAAGCTGACTGTTAGAGAACAGCCCCGGCACACAGCCGATTCACTCCAGATTGATGACCCACGCATTTACTACTATCTGGCATGGGCATCACCTCCTTGTTGCCTAAACGGTCTAACTCTCAAGAGGTCGGAATTACGTTAAACCCGAAGGTTCAACACCTTTAGCTAAGATAGCACAACCAAACCGAATGTGTGTTGTAAAACCAGGTAGTTTTTGCCACTTTATAATCTACATACAGATAAAAATCAAACTTGTTGTGAGCTAGAACTGCGATCGCTGATCAGACTATGCTATGTGCCTGTCTACACCACTCAAATCCATAGCGATAGGAAATTATACCGATCACATCCAGCTCTGCTTTGAGGAGACAGAACCTTGAACGATCGACAAGCGATCTAGGATTTTCTTTACTGGAGCTTCATCGTTACTAACTACAGCTTTACCGTAAGTAACGACAGCTTCATCGTTACTAAGGACAGCTTGAGCGTAAGTAACTACAGATGGAGCGGAAGTAACGACAGCTTCATCGTTACTAACTACAGCTTTACCGTAAGTAAGGACAACTTGAGCGGAAGTAACGACAGCTTGAGTAAATGTTAGATCAACTGAGATTGTGGCAACAACTAATCTGAGCGATCGTTGAAATGAGTTTAGAGGCACTGCGATCGCTTTAGCCGTTCATCTAATAGAAAAATTTCTACCCATAAAAAAACCCCACCTGAACCAGATGGGGCTATACCCTTGACTGAGGTCGAAAGTTAATCCTTACAGAGCATTACCGCGAGGTAACACTTCCTCAGGGAAGACAAAGTGTTCATGCGGCTGATCTTGAGGAGCCATCCAAGCCC
>NZ_JBLZFZ010000109.1:0-9651 GCF_050753385.1 Pantanalinema rosaneae CENA516 | reverse complement strand
AGATGTGTATAAGAGACAGCCCCCATTCTCCCCATCCCTCTATGTCCCACACCATCATTCCACCTACCCCTCAATCCTTAATCGCCGCACCTTATCAGCCAGAACCCCACGATCGCCGCAATCCTAGCGTTTGGGATGCGATGTATTTAGATGCCGCGATTCCGGTTGATCCGGTGGCAAAGGCACACATGATTCGAGATTTGCGGAATTGGACACGCAATTATTTACTACTACCGATTAAGTTAGTGGCTAATGTGTCGCTGGGATTGATTATGACAATTAAGCGACTGTTGCCATTTCAGTTTAGTAATTATTGGCTGATGCATCGATCGGCCGCCTGGTTTCTCAATACCTTTGTATCACCGGAAGCCTGTTATTTAATTGTGCGACATCTCTGTCTGGGTTCCAACATTGTCAACTTCTTGATTGATAATGGGCCTGATCCCACGATCGAGAAATCCCAACTGTATCCCCGGACGGTAGCGGATCTAGCCGATAACGCCTTTCTCGAACATGATTTAATTTTGTATAACTTTGTCCTGGACTATGCCAAAGCTCAACAGGCGAATCCGAATTGGGTGCAACAAGTTCAGGAACGCGGCTTAAATTACGACAGCATTCAACCGATCGAAGTTGATATCGATTTCTCGCGGCGGGGTTTGCGGGTATTGGATCTGGAATCTGCGATCGAGTTATTTAAGGTGTTCTATTCGCTTTGTCTGACGAGTGATGAATTTGAACGGGCAGTGATCTCCCTGGAATTCGATGAAAACTTTGGCTGTTATGTCAGCGCCATTACCAACGATTACAACTGGAACCACATCATCACCAATCGTCATCCCCTAGCGCCCGAAAGTCCCTTTGGAGCCGCTCGACGCTTACTGTTACATGGCATTATTGCCGAATATTTGCATCGCTATTTGGAAATGCGGCAACAGATGGCACATCAATGACGATCGCTCACTGCCAAAAATCGGTGACATCGTAACCAAATTCCGCCAGCATGGTCCGCAACAGCGGCATACTCAGTCCAATCACATTACTGTGACAGCCTTCTAAGCGCTCCACAAATAATCCTCCTTTCCCTTCCAGCGCAAAACACCCGGCGCATTGCAACGGTTCCCCCGTGGCGACATAGGCGGCAATCTGCCGATCGCTGATGTTCGCGAAATAAACCCGCGTCACCTGACAGCGCATTTGATGTCTAAGTTCAGAACGGCGATCGCTGGGTAGCTCAAATAACGCATGGCCGGTGAATAGTTCCCCTACCTGTCCCCGCATCTGTTGCCACCGCGCGATCGCCTCAGTCGGATTAGCTGGCTTGCCGTGAATGTCACCGTTGATCGCCAATACCGAATCACACCCCATTACGAGTCGGGGGACAGCAGTGACCTCGCGGTTGAGTTGATTGGCAATCACTTCCGCTTTCCGCAGCGCCAGGGTTTTGACTAATACGGCGGGATCGGCACTCTGAATTTGATCCTCGTCGTAATCACTGGGAAGGACGATCGGCTCAATCCCGACCATTTGCAGCAACCTGCGACGGGCTGGCGAAGCGGAAGCCAGCACAAATTGAGGCAACGTCATTGGTTAATAGACAGAAAATGAACGGACAGCTTGTTCCAGAGGTTCTTTCATCTTTTCCCAGCGTTGTTCGGTGGTGGAGGCATTAAAGGTAAATAATCTGCCATGACTGACCGCCACACTCGCCAGGTTATGCCGCTGCTGCTCACCCACTTTCACGGCATATTCCAGCAGGTAATAGGTTTTGTCTCCTACTTCCCGCGCTTCCGCGTTGACCAGTTCTGCCTCTCGCCCCGAACCGGCTGGCGCGATCGCGTTTTTACCCAGCTTATAGCCCACTTCGCCCGGATCCCCTAAGTCCTTCAGGGTTTTGTCACTGGCAACAGGGTTAATCACCACACTGACATTTTCCGTTTGCTCAATAATGTCATGGAACACGACATCGGGGCCCTCGGACACCTGGACTGGCAACCAGCCATTCGGATAGAGAAATTGATAACCGTCTGTGGTGTCTACATAGCTCTTAAATCCAGCCACCGCAGATACACATCCTTGCAGGCTCAAACTGAGCACAACCAACACCATTATTGCAATCCGTTTGAGCATGTCTCCCTTTCCCGTTCGCCGTTTCTTTCAGGCAGAATAAACTTCA
Source organism: Pantanalinema rosaneae CENA516 (assembly GCF_050753385.1). NCBI lineage: Bacteria > Bacillati > Cyanobacteriota > Cyanophyceae > Leptolyngbyales > Leptolyngbyaceae > Pantanalinema > Pantanalinema rosaneae. Next base: position 7,475 of record NZ_JBLZFZ010000109.1, on the reverse strand, counting down.
CCACACCCAAGGGGCAGGTAACAACCGACCCCCTGCGCTTTTTATTTTCCCATCTTGGCGATCGAACTACCAAATCCCCAGGCGATTCTTACCGGGCATCACCTACAGTAGTATCCGCTAGAGTTCGGACGGTCAATACCTGGGGCGGCGTGGAGTCCGGTGGGTAAATAAAATCAACCTGTACTTCCTGTTGGCTATTTCCAGGCATCGTCAACTTGAGCAACGGTTCCCCTTCCTGTCCGCGCTGTTGTACCAGATGGACATAGCGGGTTTGCAGTGCCCCCCGTTCATCCTTATACCGGACTCGGACGGGGCCCCGGAAAAAGACTCGATTCTCCGGTGGCTTGAAAAACAGTAAGCCGCCCTTGTTGGCATCCTGTTTAATTGGAGTTTGAATTGCCAACGTTACCGTCTGAGCCTGCTTGGTTGGGTTTTTTAACGGTAGGGTGAGACTGTACTGCACTCCATAGTTGCCATTGGCTTGATACGCCGTATCGGGATAACGAACCAGCATTTGGGCACTTTGAATTTGCCCCGTTCCTAAGGTGCCTCGATATAAGGTGCTGATGCCATAGGAGAAGGCTTTGCCCCGTGGCGGAATGCTCAGGTGGTTCACTTTCGGAGTATCCGTCAGCTTGGCTTGCCATTGTGACCCTAGCGCTACTCCAGCCACGCGACCATAGAATACTCGCTCAATCACCGATTTTGTTTGACTGGAACCACTGGGGACTGGGGTAGGCGGAATATCGCGTGGTCCCGCCAGACCGCCATTCACGAGTAACGTCTGCCATTCATCCAGGGTGGGGACTCGCTCACCCCCATTAGGGTGGCGGGGGGCAAACATTGCCAGATTAGCAATATAGACTGGACCACTACTCTGTAATCGCAGTAAGGTCGATCGCCCATTCGAGGATGGCGTGACGCTGCCAACGGGAATCGGCAGATTCATTAACATCTGGGCTTGTTGCGGTGGGATTTGCAATAACGGAGTCCAACTCCGTCGCCCTCGCAGTAAATCATTGACAACGCGGCTACCCGGTCCCGCATAGACCGTCCCTAATGGATCCTCAACAAACGGCGGTAGGCTAGTAAACAGGGCATCCGGTCGAGTCAGGTAGCTTGCCCCTTGCAACACATCAATCCGGATCGGTTGGTTGGTTGGGTTATAGACTAATACGCCCTGAAATAGCGTCCGAGTCTCACTCGCGGTTCTGGCGCGGGCGATATGGTGGGAAAACAGATCAAACCGTCCTTGAAAAGGAAAATTCAGGTGGGCAGAGGGTACCAATTTTCCCTGAGGCGGAAAGGTGGAAAGCAGAATCCCTTCTGTCTGGACGATTTCCGGACTGTTACTGTTAAAGACAGGAACGGAATCCAGTTTACCGGGAAGTGGACGCACCTCTTGAGGATGGAAAACTTCCTGAACCGGGAGCTGCTCCTGGGGAGGCAGTTGTTCTGGCGGTAAAACCAGTTCTTGAGGAGGGGTGGCTCTTCTAGGGGGGATTGAAGCCGGCGACGGAGCCGGAACTGGCATAACTTGTGCAAGGGTAACAACTGAAAACAGCGACAGCATGAGCAGATTTGATTCAGTCTTGCGACGACTACAGCTTAGTTTGGGTAAAGAATCGAAAAGAACGTATTTAAACCAACCTCGTAATGTGATAACCCAGACAATCCTACAAGCAATTGGGCAAACAATGGCAGTAAAATTGCTTATGTGAATAAACTACCAACATAACAAATTAATTTGTTGGTATTGGGAGCATTTTGCAAAAGCCGTCCGTCTAGGGACAACAGTTTTGATAAGAGACAGAGGAACCTGATGCATTTAGTCTTCCCAGAAATGAATAAAGTTGAACGTTACCAGAGTCATTCCCTCGGACAGAAACTCTATCAGGGGGATTTGCGGTAAAGTAGTCAGCGATCGCGGGCGATCGAACCAGTGGGTAGCACCCCTGTTGATCAGCCTGATAGCGGTGGTGGAGCAAAGTTGACCAGATCACATATCCTGAAGGCATAGACTTGGGTTAGGTTTCAGTCGCATAGCTGAAATAATCTAGTCAATCGTCCGTTGCACCCCGAAACTTTATGCAAAACTTCTTTGGAAGAAAAACTTGACAAATCTGCGATCATTTCGTAAAAGTCAAGTACCTTACGGCTAAATCATCGCTCCAGTCAGCAGACACACCATGCCGTATGACAGTTAAACGCCATAGTTGATTCATCCTTAATCGGTTGTCAGAACAAAGAATTCTTATGTTGACTCGCATCACTCAACAATTTGGAACCGTATTCCTGGTTACAACCAGTATTTATGCTACCAGTTCCATCGTGCATCTCCATGCTGCCTCGGCAAATCCTGTTCTATTGATTGCTGCCGATTACTGTCAGGGCAGAACTCGGGATGGGCAGATTGAAGGTCGGGGTACGTGCAATTTTCCCAGTGGTAACCGCTACGAAGGTGATATGCATCAGGGGCGGCGGCAGGGACAGGGCACCTTTACCTTTAGTGACGGCACCCGTTGTACTGGCCTATTTCGCAATGATGTGCTGAATGGTAAAGGTTTGTGCATTTTTCCCAGCGGAAATCGCTACGAGGGCGATTTTTGGAATGGGTTACGTCAGGGCAGGGGCACGTTTACCTTTGCCAATGGCACTCGTTGTGAGGGCGTGTTTCAAAATGACCAACTGAATGGGTTTGGGGTATGTTCTTACCCTAGTGGTAATCGCTATGAGGGCACTTTTCAGGACAGTAAGAAGCAGGGACGTGGTGCCTTTACCTTGGCGAATGGCATTCGGTGTGAAGGTGAATTCATCAACGATGGGCTGAACAGTTTTGGTATTTGTCGGTTTCCCAATGGCGATCGCTATGAAGGGGGCTTCCGAGAGGGGCGGCAGAGCGGTCGGGGCACCTATTTCTTTGCCGATGGGACTCGCTTAGAAGGCATTTGGAATGGGGGGCGGTTCCAGCAAAGCCGCGCTAACTAAGCGGCGCTTAACCTGATGATTGCGATTCGTTAAGCAAATAGCGCAGATTTATTGCTGTTTGTAAGGATCGCTGTATCTTGCAATACCTCATCCTTTAGACTGATCCTCGATCCAAAGGTTCTTGCTCTAAAGGGTTTGAGTTTGTCATGCTTCAGCTTTCCTGGCACACAGCGCTAACCATCCTGTCTTTCTTTGCAGCGATCGCCGGAGTAGCGATCTTATTAAGTGATCAGCAGAAAAACCGTACCTATAGTGAAGCGACTGATCGTTTACTGTTTCTGAGCAGTTTTGCCTACTGGTTAGTATATTGTGCCGCCACCGGAGCGCAGACTTTGATCTCACAGGAATGGGAAGTCATGCTCCTCAGCGCTAAACTAACGGCGGTGATCTCCTACCTGTTAGCGGCTACCAGCGTCCTCAGCTTACCCTTGCACCGCTTCGCCACCCGCCAACCCGAAGAAAGTTAGATCATTACCGGGATTTGAGGATCTGAGCGATCGCCGCTTCTAAGGGAGATTTCTCTAAATCCGTGACGACAAAAACTTCCTGTACAGTCTTACCCTGACGGGCGATCAACTTAAATCCACCCCTGATTGGCACAGAGACTCGTAAGTGCAACTTAGGCGTATGGGCGCGGACGGAGCCAATTACACCGGGGGTAATGGTTTTAATGCCGTGATACCGAGTTAGGCGTTCGAGAATGGCGATCAGTCCTGGGATATGGGTTGAGTGGTTGAGTACCAGTCTGCCCCCCGGAGAAGCTTGACTCATTGGTTTACCCTACGCTGCCTCTAGCGGAGCCATGGTTAGCCCTTCCATGCCAAGCTGCATGTGATACAGTTCTGCCTGCTCCTGCGGACCTACCCAAACAACCGCCTGTCCTTCGTGATGAATTTTATCTGCCAGCTTCCAGGCGTGATCAGGATTCATGCCAGGAATATATCTGACCAGGCAGTTGACGACATGCTCGAAGGTATTGAAATCGTCGTTCAGGACGATCACTTTAAAGTTGGGATATTGCTGACGAATCGTTTGACTAGACCGTTCAGGAGCAACGGTGGGGGAAGTCGCCATCCCATAAAATCTCGCTGAGAGTGTCATAGCCATTGCCACAGTGCTTAAGGGAACTTAATAGAAAATTAGGATTTAGATCTAATCCTAACTTAACTAACCTCCTAATCCGCCCTCTTGATTTTATCTGACCAGGAAATATTAGGGCAGGTACCCCATTGTTAATCAAGCGAGTCGGGGAAAATTTACGGTAGGCTTTAACAAATTAATCTATCGAATTATAGAGTAAATTACAGCTAAACCTAGGTAATCAGATTTAGTTGCAGATTTCAGTCGTATTTTGATGAACTGAGAGATTTTTAGAAACCTGACGATCGTTTGCCTCGATTTGCTGCCTCAGTGTACAAGTTGAGTGGGCAGACTCGTGAGACACCATTGCCTGACGAGGATCAAGAGTTTTTGCTAAATCAAATTCACTAAATCAAATATTAGGAGTCTGAATCATGGCGAGCATCTTCCCTCGGTGTATGCTGGTCAACGCTGCGATCGTCTGTCTAGGAGGCGGCGTTTGCCATCAAGCGGCTTGGTCTCAAACTCTGCCCAACTCTGATCTGGAGGAGCCATTTCCCCTAAATCAGGTGACTGCTGTGGATCTGTTGCACCCGGAGATGGGAGAGTCATTGCTGATGGATCAGGTTACGTCTGTTGCCCAACTAACGGATGTAAGACCCAGCGATTGGGCATTTCAGGCATTACAGTCTTTAGTGGAACGGTATGGCTGTATTGTGGGCTATCCCGATCGCACCTATCGGGGCAACCGAGCTATAACTCGCTATGAATTTGCGGCGGGGTTGAATGCCTGTCTGGATAAGATTCAAGAGTTAATCACTGCCGGAACCGACAACTTAGTCCGCAAAGAAGATTTGCTCACATTCCAGCGATTACAGGAAGAATTTGCGGCGGAACTGGCGACTCTGCGAGGACGGCTGGATGGTTTAGAAGTTCGGACGGCGACCTTAGAACAGCAACGGTTTTCACCTACAACGAAATTAATTGGGCAGGCGATCGTCGCCGTTAGCGATACCTACGGCAATGCGGTTGGTAAAGATTCTGACCGATCGCAGCCGTTTCTGGCTGATCGGGTGCGGTTAAATTTTGAGTCCAGCTTCACCGGACGGGATTTGTTGCGGGTGCGGTTCCAGTTTGGTAATTTTCTGGCTGCCGATGGCTCTAGCCAGATTGGGGATGTCACCCGCACCAACATGACCCGCTTAAACTTTGATACCGATTTCGGCAATCTTGTCACCCTGGCACACCTGCGCTACTACTTCCCTGTAAGCGAGTCGGTTGCCTTTGTCGTGGGACCGGCAGGGATTGGCTATACCGATATTACGGACACCGTGACTCCCACCACGATTGCAGATGATGGTCTGGGGATTCCTTCCCTGTTTGGTGAATATAATCCCGTGTTCCGTCGGGGAGGCGGTGGGGGGGCAATTAACTGGAATATTAATCCTAATTTGGTGTTTACTGCCGGGTATTTAGCCTCGTCTCCCAATAATCCCAGTGTCAAAAATGGTTTATTTAATGGGGGCTACAATGCCTTAGCCCATCTGGTTTACTATGCCGACTGGGGCAGCATTGGGATTGCCTATTCCCATAGTTATGCCCCAGGTGGACAGGTAAATTTGACGGGGAGCACTGGCAGTATTCTGGCGGCTTCTCCCTTTGGCAATAGCATTGCTACCTCAAGTCACACGATCGGAATGCAAGGGTTCTATCGGTTTTCTCCCAACTTCCAAATTCATGCCTGGGGTGGCTATATTCAAGCGCAGGCAAAGAATGATGGCTTCAGCAGCCTCTCGAATGGTAGAGGGCGCAGTATCACTCGATTTGTGGATGATGGCGATCGGGCAAATATCTGGTATGGCGCGATCGGGCTATCGTTTCCGGATGTGGGTGGACGGGGCAATCTCCCCGGAATCGTGGTCGGTTTACCACCGCGAGTCACCAATAGTGATATCCGAGATGAAGCCGATCGCTCCGTTCATGTAGAAGCCTTTTACCGGATTCAACTCAACGATAATATTTCGATTACACCTGGGGTTTGGGCTGTCTTCAATCCCGAGAACAGCAGTGACAACGATACGCAGATTATTGGCGTATTACGGACTTACTTTTTATTTTGAGTCACCCGGCTAGCCACCAGCCAAATACTACCCAGTCCTATTAATCCCGGAGTCAGCCGATCTCCCCAACGAACATACAGGGTTTGGGTTTGACGGCGATCGATAGTTTCGGCATGAATCTGATATTCCTGCGGCTGTGATCGCCAGACAATTTTGCCGTGGGGATCAATCACGCCGGAGTAACCCGTATTGGTTGCCCGCACTGCCCAGCGATCAGTTTCGATCGCCCGCATTAGATCCTGGGCTTCATGTTGTGCCATCAGCACTTCACTGTAGGGATCAAGATTGGAGGCGGTAAGGATAAACTCGCCGCCGGAGGCTGCCTGTGCCCGAAATAATTCTGGAAACGCCGATTCATAACAAATACTGGCGATCGCCCGTCCAAACGGTGTATCAAACCGTTGGTCTGCCGTTCCCGGCTGCATACTGGTTTTAATCGGTGACAACCGTCCAATTACCCCACCCAGGATGTCTTGAAACGGAATGTATTCCCCCAAGGGCACTAATTTAATTTTGTTGTAACGGCTGAAGACGGCTCCCTGCTCAGTGAGGGTTAACAAGCTTTGAGTAATGCGATCGTCCTGCCGAAAAAATGTACCCAACCAGGCAATTACCTTTTGATCCACCACGGCTTGATAAAACGGATTCTGGGGTGCGGTTTGTCCGTCCCATAGTAGGGGCAATGCCCCCTCCGGAGTCAGGATCGCTTCTGCCCCCTGGCGTGCCAAAACTTCATAGCCAGTCACATAGCCCTCGATCGCGCGTTGTACTCCCGCCGGTGATAACTTGATCCGAGTCGGCACATTGCCCTGCACAATCCCGACCCGCAGCGATGATTCTGGTGACTGAACCAACGGACGACTAGACAACCAGCCCCCGATCGCATGTAGCCCGATCACGAGAAGGGCTACCAATCCCAATAACTGCCGCCAACCTGAAGTTGCCGATCGCGGTTCCCGATAAAGCATCCAGGCTTCTGCCAGCAATCCATTTACGGCGACGATCGCGGCTGTTACCGTTGCTGGACCGGACAACTGCCCTAAATGCAGAATCGCTAAATTCCCTGGACTCTGGGTATAGGAAAGTGCTGTCCAGTATAGCGATCCCAGGCTCCAAACCCATTCCAAGCCACACCAGAGGGCGGTGGCGATCAGGACGTGGCGGAGCGGGAGGGCAAGGGAAGGTGAGGAGGATGGGGAGGGTAAGGAGGATGGGGAAGAATCTACTCCCCTATCTCCCCTATCTCCCCTATCTCCCCTATCTCCCCTCTGTCTCTTATACACATCT
>NZ_JBLZFZ010000108.1:0-9951 GCF_050753385.1 Pantanalinema rosaneae CENA516 | reverse complement strand
AAGTCCCCCAGAATTGGGGGATTTAGGGGGCTAATGCAATCGCTTTGATACTTTTCAAACAGCTTCTAAGGGCAAATGACGATATCACGAAACGATTAAGGTTATGAGTATTCAAGTCGAAAATGTCTCAGTGGCTTATCACGGTAAGGTGGCATTACATGGGGCGACGTTACAACTGCAACCGGGGTCGATTAGCGGCTTAGTCGGGATGAATGGCAGTGGCAAATCCACCCTATTCAAAGCAATTATGGGGTTTGTGCAGCCGCAAACCGGACGGGTTTTGATTCAGGGGTTACCCAGTCGATCGGCACAAAAGCGCAGTCTGGTTGCCTATGTACCCCAGGCGGAAGAAGTAGATTGGGGATTTCCGGTTAGCGTTCAAGATGTGGTGATGATGGGACGCTATGGCTATATGAATTGGTTGCGAATCCCCCGATCGCTGGATCAACGGATGGTTCAAGTCAGCCTGGAACGGGTGCAAATGAGTGAATTCCGCGATCGGCAGATTGGCGAATTATCGGGCGGACAACGAAAGCGGGCATTCTTAGCGCGGGCTCTAGCTCAGCAAGCCACCGTATTGCTATTAGATGAACCGTTTACAGGGGTAGATATTAAGACTGAGAAGGCGATGATTAACCTGTTGCTGGAGTTGAAGGCACAGGGACACACGATCTTAATTTCGACTCATGATTTAGCTTCGATTACGACATTCTGTGATCAAGTGGTGTTGATTAATCGCACTATTCTTGCCTACGGGGATACATCGGAAGTATTTACGGAAGAAAATTTGTCTCGCACCTTTGGGGGGTCGATTAGTGATTTGTCCTTAAACAAAAGCCAACTGGCACGATCGCCCTGGGAGGATCTGTAGTGGAGATTATGCAGTGGTTTGCTGCCCCGCTCACCCATGCCTTCATGCTTAAGGCGGTGTTAGTCAGTATGCTGGTTGGTGTGGTCTGTGCCGTCCTATCCTGCTACATGACCTTGAAGGGATGGGCGTTGATGGGTGATGCGGTGTCCCATGCGGTGATGCCAGGAGTGGTAATTGCCTACATCCTCAAGATTCCCTTTGCGATCGGGGCGTTTGTGTTTGGGGTGGGGTCAGTATTGGCGATCGGGTTTATTAAAGCGCAGACACGAATTAAGGAAGATACGGCGATCGGCATTGTGTTTACCGGCTTCTTTGCCCTGGGTTTAGTTCTCGTCTCGAAAACACCCAGCAGCATTAATCTGACCCATATTCTGTTTGGTAATGTCCTGGGCATTTCTAATCAAGATATTTTTCAGACACTAATTATCAGTGCAATTACGTTGACCACGATCGCTCTGTTCCGTAAAGATCTGCTGTTATTTTGTTTTGATCCGACCCATGCTCGCTCAATTGGATTAAATACCACCGCCCTGTATTACACCTTACTATCGCTGCTGTCACTAACGGCTGTGGCTGGCTTACAAACCGTTGGCATTATTCTTGTAGTGGCGATGTTGGTAACACCGGGAGCAACGGCATATCTGTTGACCGATCGGTTTGATTACATGATTGGTATCGCGATCGCATCGGGTGTGATTTCTAGTGTCTTAGGAACTTACATTAGCTATTACATTGATGGAGCTACAGGCGGTTGCATTGTGGTTTTACAAACATTGTTATTTGTTCTAGCCATGATTTTCGCGCCTAAACATGGCTTAATTGCCAAAGCTCGACTGCAACGCCAACAGCAAACGCTGTAAGAGGATGTTTTAAAAGTATCAAATTGCCCCCTAAATCCCCCAATTCTGGGGGACTTTGAATTCAGTTCCCCCCAAAATTGGGGGGCTAGGGGGGCAGTTCAGGTAACCATTTTGACTTTTCAAACACCCTCTAATCTTTGAGCTAAATTGATTTAATTTTTTGTGGCAGTAAACCCCTGTGCCAGATTAACCTGCCCGGACATGCTATTATCCGCTCAACCATTGGTGAATCCTGGAGATCATCACACATGAAGGCGTTAGTGCGGTTAGGGATCGCGCTGCTGCTAGTGTTACTTGGGCTGGTCAGCTATTGCGCTAACACAGTTGAAAATCCGATTACGGGCGAGAAGCAACGGGTACAACTCTCGACGAAGCAGGAGGTCGCGTTAGGGTTGCGATCGGCTCCCCAAATGGCATCCCGCCATGGCGGACTGTATCCCGACCAAACGTTACAGCAATACGTTGATCAAGTGGGGATCAAAATCGTCAAGAATTCCGATGCTCAGAAATCGGGATATCCGTTTGATTTTCATCTGTTACGCGATCCGCAAACCATCAATGCCTTTGCCCTTCCAGGCGGACAGGTGTTTGTCACGGTAGGACTGCTCAAACGGTTGTCGAATGAAGCGCAACTCGCTGGAGTATTAGGTCATGAGATTGGGCATGTGGTGGCTCGGCATGGCGCTGAACACCTGGCAAAGCAACAACTGGGACAAACCCTGGTGACCGCCGTTGGTGTCGCTGCGACGGATGAAGAGGGGCGGGGGGCAAATGCTGCCGCGATCGCCGCTGCTGTGAACCAACTCGTGAGCCTGCGGTATGGTCGGGATGACGAATTGGAAAGCGATCAATTAGGACTGCGGTTTATCACTGAAGCTGGTTATGACCCACGCGGCATCTTAGAACTGATGAAAATCCTCGGTTCGGCTCGGCAGGGAGGATCGCCGCCAGAGTTTTTTAGCACCCATCCCAATCCTGACAACCGCTTACAACGGCTTCAGACCATGATCAATCAGCAATATCCCAATGGCATTCCGCCGGAACTTCAGGATAGACGCGATCGCTTTGCCCAAATTGTCCCTCCCCGTTTATAGATGGCACGATCGCTAGCAGTCGTCATCGTAGGGATGAAACCGTTAATCGCAAATTAAATACAGATGATGCAAACACGAGAGTTAGGCAAATCCGGGATTCAAATTACCCCGATCATCACAGGCACCTGGCAAGCTGGGAAAAGCATGTGGGTTGGGATTGAAGATGCAGAAACAGTGAAGGCAATTCGAGCCGCGTTTGAGGCTGGTATTACCACTGTGGATACGGCGGAAGTCTACGGTCAGGGACATTCCGAACAAATTGTGGCAGAAGCGTTGTCGGATGTCCGCGATCGGGCGGTTTACCTGACCAAAGTGTTTGCCAACCACTTGAAATATGATCAGGTGATCGCCGCCTGCGAGGGATCGCTAAAAAACCTCAAAACGGATTACATCGATCTGTATCAAATTCACTGGCCTGCCGGTTCCTTTAATAATGAAGTCGTGCCGATCGCGGAAACCATGCAAGCGTTGAATGAGCTAAAACAGCAAGGCAAAATTCGGGCGATCGGAGTGTCGAATTTCTCCCAAACGCAACTGGCGGAAGCGATGCAGTATGGTCGGATTGATAGTCTACAACCGCCCTATTCGCTGTTCTGGCGCTATGTGGAACAGGAAGCCATGTCCTACTGTGTGGAACAGCAGATTTCCATCCTGGCGTATTCTCCTCTGGCACAGGGACTCCTGACCGGCAAATTTAAGGCAGGGCATCAATTTGATCCCAGTGATAACCGCGCCAAAAATAAGTTATTCCAGGGAGAAAACTATATCCGCGCCCAACAAGCCCTCGATCGTCTGCGACCCATTGCCGATCGCTATCAGGTGAGTTTGGCGAATCTGGCGATCGCCTGGTTGATTGCCCAGCCACAAACCAATGCGATCGTGGGCGTTCGTCATGCCGATCAAGCTACCGAGAATGCCCATGCGGCAACCGTTCGGCTTACCCCAAGTGATCTGGCAGAGATTGACGCGATCGGTCGAATGGTGACGGATCATTTAGATAGTAATCCCGTGATGTGGAACTGGTAACTGCTCAAGCTTCCAGCCCATTGCCTGAATCGCCAATTTTTATTTCTGCATGACTTATGACTCATTCCTGAGATGAACAGGGAACTCTAGCTAGATGAGTCTGGCGGCAATTTTCATGAGTGATTTATTCAAAGGGTTTGAGCAGCTATTGGAACTGGCGAAAGCCCTGGAGGAAAAAGCGGAGAAAGGCGAGTTAAAAACCGATTTTCAAATTAACACTCGTTCTCTCAGTAGCATTCCGCGCCAGGGCAATATTCCCGGGGGGATTGGAGTCAGTCGGATGCGATCGCCCGCCAGTGGAAGTGCCGCCAGTGCTGAAACAACCAGCCCACCCGCTCCAGAGGTGATCATTACCCCACCACCGTCCGGTGATAATCCCGCCGATGCTCCTTCTCTACGGGATGTTGGTGGACTCTCGGAAGTTTTGAAAGAACTGCGGGAACTGGTGGAAATTCCCCTCAAACGTCCAGATTTACTGGCAAAGTTAGGACTGGAGCCACCCAGAGGCGTGTTACTGGTCGGGCCACCGGGAACGGGGAAAACCCTCACCGCCCGATCGCTTGCCGAAGACCTGGAAGTGAATTACATTGCGATCGTCGGCCCCGAAGTTATGGGTAAATACTACGGGGAAGCGGAAGGTCGGTTACGCAGCATTTTCGAGAAAGCCGCTAAAGCCGCTCCCTGCATTGTGTTTATTGATGAAATTGATAGCCTCGCTCCCGATCGCAGCAAGGTTGAAGGCGAAGTCGAAAAACGGTTGGTCGCCCAACTGCTCAGTTTAATGGATGGGTTTGCCCAGGCAAAGGGGGTGATTGTCTTAGCGGCTACGAATCGTCCGGATCACCTTGATCCTGCGTTGCGTCGTCCCGGTCGGCTGGATCGCGAAGTACAATTTCGAGTCCCCGATCGGGCGGGGCGATTAGAAATTCTCGGTATCCTGACACGCTCCATGCCGCTAGATTCTGGAGTGGATTTAGACGCGATCGCGGATCTTGCCGTTGGGATGGTGGGGGCAGATTTGAAAGCGGTCTGCCAGAAAGCCGCTTATAGTGCCTTACGGCGACAAGTTCCCTCTCTACAAGCTCCGATCCCGGACGCGATGACCGTGGAGCAAGCGGACTTTTTGCAAGCGTTGAAGGAAGTCAAACCCTCGGTGCTGCGATCGGTGGAAGTTGAAGCGCCCAAAGTTGCCTGGGAGGATATCGGTGGTCTAGTCGAGATCAAACGGAGTTTACAGGAGTCGGTGGAAGGGGCACTGCTGTATCCCGATTTATACGCTCGCACCGGAGCCAAAGCCCCCCGTGGTATTCTGCTCTGGGGCCCACCGGGAACCGGCAAAACCCTCCTGGCAAAAGCCGTCGCCTCGCAAGCCCGAGCCAACTTTATTGCCGTGAATGGGCCGGAATTATTAAGCCGCTGGGTGGGAGCCGCCGAACAGGAAGTGCGGGAATTATTTGCTAAAGCCAGACAAGCTGCGCCCTGTGTGGTGTTTATTGATGAGATTGACACCCTGGCTCCAGCCCGAGGGAAGTTCACGGGAGATTCAGGCGTGAGCGATCGCGTGGTCGGTCAACTGCTCACCGAATTAGATGGCTTGCAGGAATGTTTGAATGTCCTGCTGATTGGCGCTACGAACCGTCCCGACGCCCTCGATCCCGCCTTATTACGGGCTGGACGATTGGATCTGCAATTTAAAGTTGATCTCCCGGACTACGATAGCCGTCTGGCAATTCTGCAAGTCCACAACCAAAATCGTCCCCTGGAGATCGAGGTGGATCTGCCAACCTGGGCAACCGAAACGGACGGCTGGAATGGTGCTGATCTCGCTCTATTGAGTAATCAGGCGGCATTAGAAGCGATTCGCCGCTACCGCAGTCAGGGACTAACCGATCCCGCGACTATCCAGATCACAATGGATGATTTTGCCAGGGCTTACCATGCTCTGACCAGCCAGCGATCGCAGAGTCAGCCATGATCCTGATCAATGTAATCCCGGTGGCAGGGGTTCATGACACCGCTGGTGGACTTCAGCAATGCGATCGAATAACCAGGGATAGGCTTGACGATAGCTGGGGAGCAGCGCCAGGGGACTGAGCAGAGCGGCGGCAGTCAGATCCGCGATTGTAAACTGATCACCCACTAGATAGGAGTTGGTCTGCCAACGGTTGCCTAATTCCGTCAATGCCAGAGTTAATCGTTGTTCTGCCAGAGCCACAGCCGCCGCGTTAATGCCATACTGACGGCGCACTACCTGAATCACTAATTGACTGGAAAAGGAGGGATCAATCTGTTTGCCAGGGCCCGATCGAAAGTTGTAGTAGACAAACCGGGTGGCGGTGCCAATACTTTCATCCAACCAATCCTCTAACACGAGAGCCTGGGTTTTGAGGATGGGATCGGTGGGCAGCAAAGCAGGCTCCGGCTGGTAGGACTCTAAAAACTGAATTACCTGGCTGGAGTCGCCGATCGCCGTGGGATAGCCTGCCAATTCTGGTAGTAATACTGGCATCGTGGTTAAGCCAGTCAGCGGTTTGAGCCGCCAGGTATGCAAACCGGGAGTTAAATTCTCGACGGTGTAAGGAATCTGTTTATAGCCCAGGGCTAATCGGGCTTTACGACAGTAATGAGAGGTACTGAATTGGAGCAGGCGCATGGTGAACTAATCAGGATCAGTAAGAGCAAGGATGACTCGATCGTAAAGGAATGATAAGCCATTCTCTTCAGTTAACTTGAATACAATTTGCCAAATCCGAATTTGCTTAGAATTGCGGATCAGTAGTGGCTAAATCAGTGTAATTTTCTATTAAGGTTTGAAAACAACTGCAACAATCAAGCTCCGCCCGTTGGCGATCTTGCGTTGCGATCAGGGATCCGTTTACCTCCATAAAGTGAAGTTTGATAAAAGCGACGTTTTACAAATAGCCCCATATTTTAATGTCTGAACCACTGTCAGTGACCCAGGTTGCCCTTCTCCGTTGCTCGACTAAACACCTGCATTTTCATTTGTAGTGGCATGGTTCCAGGGGTGTCTTATTGCCTTCGCTGCGATTAATCAGGATTGGCTAACGTTCATGATCCCTTCCTTCATTCTTGATCCACAGGTGCTCCTGCGTGAGTATCAGCCTCGCGATCGTCCTTCCCTATTTTGGCTCCGGCATCCTGAGCAACAAAGTGCGTTGCTGCGGCGAATTGTCGATCGGGCTCGCACCTCGCTAGAGCTAAAGGTGGTTCTACAAACGGTGTTGGATGAGATCGCCGGAATTTTGCAGCTCGATCGCTGTCGGTTCTTCTGGTATTTCCATGACACGAATCGGGTGCTGGTGGTCTGCGAATCGGTACGCAAAGCTGGCAAAGGCAGCCCCTTAACCCATTCCAGTGAGGCGGAACCGTCCGGGGCTATGTTGGGCTATTTTCCCTTAGAAACCTTTGGCATGGCAGCAACCGCTATCAGCAACGGAGAACTGATCGTTAATCATGGTAATGCGACGGGATCGGCGCTGACTCATTGGTTACAGCGGTGGGCAAATGCGTTGCGGGGCGAAACGACAGCCACATCCTGCCCCATTTGGGGAGCGCTTGCCAATGTGCTCGTGCCACTAAAAACTCAGGAAGGGTCGATCGGGTTTATTGCTTGTCTGTCAGACCAACCCCGGCATTGGTCGGTTGCCGAAGTCGAGTTTTTGCAGGCGATCGCCCAGCAGGTGGAGATTGCCGTCAGTCAGGCGCAGCTTTACGAGCAGATGCAGCAGCAGGCGCGACGGGAACGGCTCGTTAATCAAATTACGGCGCAAACGCGGCAAAGTTTTGAGTTAGAAAAGATTTTGACGGGTGCGATCGGGCAATTGTTAGAAGCCTTGCAGGTCGATCGCTGTTTGGTGCATTTAGTTGAGGGCACAGGAGAACTTGCTCAGGTCAGTTGTCGGCATCTTTATGAAGTGTGTCGATCGCCCTTTCCGGCTTCCCTGGATGATTTTGATCCCCATGGTCCGATTACCCAATGGGTGATTCAGCATCGTCGGCGCGTGGTGATTCGGGATGTCACCCAGGACGATCGCATTGGCAGTAACAACCTGGAATATCAGAAGGCGCAGATTAAATCCTCCCTCGTCGTCCCGGCTCAGTCCAAAGATACGCTGTACGCCATTTTGTATCTTAATCAATGTTCGCAGGTGCGGTACTGGTCGAAAAATGACCAACGACTTGCCCAGGCGGTGGCAGATCAATTAGCGATTTCGATTCAACAGGCACATCTTTATGCTCAAACCCAGCAACAGGCGATCGAAAGTGCTGAACAAGCCAAACACTTAGCGGCGACTCTGCAAGAATTACGGTTAACCCAGGCGCAACTGATTCAAAGTGAAAAAATGTCGGGCTTGGGGCGCATGGTTGCCGGGATGGCGCATGAGATCAATAATCCAATCAACTTTATCTACGGCAATGTTCCCTATATTGAGTCCTATGTACAGGACTTAAGCTGCCTGTTGCAAGCCTATCAAGCCCGACTGCCGCAACCCGATCGCGAATTACAACAGATGATCGATCAGGTGGAACTGGAGTTTGTGTTAGCCGATCTGCCCCGAATTCTGCGATCGATGCGGCTAGGAGCCGATCGCATTCGCCAGATTATTCTCTCGCTGCGGAACTTCTCGCGGTTGGATGAGGCGGAACTGAAGCAGGTGAATATCCATGAAGGGTTAGAAAGTACGTTAGTCGTGTTGCAAAGCTATATCGGTGACGACATTCAGATTCTCCGTCGCTATAGTGATCTCCCCCTGATTGAATGCTATCCCGGTCAGTTAAATCAGGTGTTTATGAATATTTTGATGAATGCGGTTGAGGCACTACAACCCTGGGACAGCGACCAAAAAGCGATCGCCATTTGTACTGATGTTGTGCCAGCAAATGATTTGCATCCCGACATGATCCGGATTGTGATTACCGATAATGGCCCTGGTATTCCCCATCCCATTCAAGCCAAGATTTTTGATCCCTTTTTCACTACCAAGGCGGTTGGACAGGGCACAGGACTAGGTTTGACGGTCAGCTACCAGGCGATCGTCAATCAGCATGGCGGACACCTGAAGTTTTATTCCGAACCCGGACTGGGAGCCGAATTTATCATCGACATTCCTGTCAAACATCAAGTATAAATCTTGGTCATCTGGATAACTCCGGTTAGAGCCGTCCCAGTTGATTCAGGAAATACTCGGATTAAATTTAGGTAAAATCCATAGTTCTTCCTGATCGCTCAACTACAGTGAAGCCATGGCACTCTTCGCTCGCGTTGGAGAAGCAGAGATGAGTATGGGCGGCAAATCGCGATTCACCTTTACACTGAAATTATTGACCATTGCTATCAGTGTGGTAATTCTGACGATCGTGGCACATCAGTTTCAGTGGCTGGACATACTCCAAACCACCCTCCAACAAGCCTTAATGGGGATTCAAGATCTGGGTGCGATCGGAGTGCTGGCTTATATGGTGATTTATAACCTGGCAACGATCCTATTCATTCCTGGCTCCGTATTAACCTTAGGCGGTGGTGCCCTCTATGGGGCGGTTTGGGGTTCAATCTATGTGTTTATTGCCGCAACCTTAGGAGCTACCTTCGCGTTTTTGATTGGACGCTACGTTACCCGAGATTGGGTGAATCGCCAAATTGCTAATAATGCAAAATTTGCCGCGATCGAAGCGGCAGTTGCCCGAGAGGGCTTAAAGATCGTCTTTCTGACCCGCTTATCCCCGATTTTTCCGTTTAATCTCTTGAATTATGCCTTTGGCGTAACGCAGGTTTCCCTGAAAGACTATGTGCTTGGGTCGATCGGCATGATTCCCGGCACTGTGATGTATGTCTATCTCGGATCATTGGCAGGAGATGTCACCGCGATCGGAACTCAACCCACCCTCGATCCACAAACCCAACTGTGGCAATGGGTACTCCGCATCATCGGCTTAATTGCCACGGTGGTTGTCACCCTGTATGTCACTCGCATTGCTAAACAAGCCTTAGAAAAAACAATTTAGCTCCTGACGATCACTCAAATATCCTCTAAACTCCCCACCTCCCCCATCTCCCTCATCCTGTCTCTTATACACATCT
>NZ_JBLZFZ010000107.1:0-10202 GCF_050753385.1 Pantanalinema rosaneae CENA516 | reverse complement strand
CAGGTCAGCATCGCTCAGGTCAGCATCGCTCAGGTCAGCATCGCTCAGGTCAGCATCGCTCAGGTCAGCACCACTCAGTTGACGATACGATTGTGGCTGAGCTTTGATTGCTTGAATCAGCTCCCACTTGGTTTGCAAACTTGGATTTTCCACTTTGCTGATCCACGGGATAAATCGATGGCTGAAAGCCCTAAAAACTCGTCCAGCCAGTCGTAAAATCCTTCCCCCGTTGAGCAACGCCGGATTTTCAGGTACTTCTAGAGATTCGTCACCCAAAATCACCAAGTCTTCAATTGGGCAATCATTAATTTGGGTGAGTTCACCGGAAGCAATTCGCTCTCTCAAGCGTTCTATATCCTGTTGAGAGCCTTGAATCGTAATTCTGATACTGCCTGCCTGAATATCAGTAATCTCGATCGTGTCTCCTCCGTAGCACTTGAGCAGCACTTCAAGGGTTGATTTGAAGTTTGCATCGACGGAATTAATGTCACCTTCCAAAACAATCCTAGCTTTAACAACTTTTTGATGGTCTAGAACTGTCACCTGCCGCCGAGCGATCGCTAACGTAGTTCCCACAGTTGTACTGGTAGCAGCAGTAGCGCTCATTTCAACGACCTCTGGGTGTCCAGTTTCCTCTGATTGCCCTATCTCCACATTGCTCTTTGAGCCTAAGATTTCCATCCAATCAAGCTGCAATCTCTCACAGACCCGTTTAAAAGTATCGACTTGTACAGGCTCTTGGTTAAAAAAATTTGTTACTGTACTGCGAGCCAAAAACTGTGCCTTTGCAAAATTAGCTTTCGATTCAAACCCCAGTCGGATCAATGCTTTTTCGGCTCTGTCAACACCCTCGGTGGAGGCAATGACCTTAATGCGCTTTCGGGAGTTGGAACCAGTCATAGGGGAAGAGCAGTTTGAGTAATGGATCTTAAACCGGACAAAAGTAGAGCATAACTCAGTCATACCACAACACGATCGTAGGTCAGTCAAAAGTGGTGACTAACAGAAGCATTGCTGTGACAGGGTTTGAGGAATTCAACGGCACATTGGAAGTAGGAAGTTTACTTGATAACAACCATGAACCAACCTACTTCTACTCCCGCTCAAACCCAGCCGGCACAGCTACCAGTTCCCGTGGCGACATCGCCAACCATTCAAATTCAGATTCCTCCTGAAATGATCCGTCCCCCTGCACCAACGCCTACCGTTCCCGGTGATATTACCCCCAGCTTAATGTTGATTGCTTTCGCGATCGTGATTAAAGTCACGATGGACTACCTCAAGCCGAACCAGTAGGGGTACGCCTAGTGTGCCCAGAATGCGAATACCCTGCTGATCTTTCCGGAGACAAAGCAACTCATCACCGAGATGCACTACTGATTGAAGAACGCGATCAAGACTGGGGTGAAGGCGATCTGTCTACTGCCAACCCCAGACTCGACATTGCTTGATCTGTCCAGCGATCGCTCTAAAGGTCAATCGGGTCTGTTACCTCTGTACAGAAGCCGCTATTACATTCCTTGCGTTTTTGCTTCAAGTCCTCACTAGGCATCACGTAAACAGGAGATTGTCCTCCTACTTGAGCGTCATAAACCGATGAGAGCCAGCTTGCCACTTTAACAGATGACGGGTTAGTGGATAGGACATATACCTTGCGCTTGTAAGTACAGACCGCCACGAATCAGACGATCGAGAAATCGATTCAGTTCCAGTTAGATCGTTCCACCCCCACGGTATCGTTACCCGACGTAATTGACGGCATTGCCTGGGAACGGGGGATGCATTTTTTGGGGACGGTGCAGGACAACGTGAATGCTGTACAGATGGTCTATGAAATTGCCCGTGCCAGTGATGGGCAATCTGTAGCACAGCACTCCTTTACCGTGGCTGGGTCACTGACCGGAACCGCCTTTGACCAGGTGATTGATGAGCTAACGAGCGGGAATTCGGTACTCCAGGATGAGGAAGTTTACAACCTGATCCTGACCAGCACAGACGTTGCGGGAAATGCTCAGCGCACTCGCTTCCAGTTCTTTGTCCCTGGCGATCGCCGGGTGGTGGATGATGATCCGTGGATCTCACCCACGAACCCCAATGATCCCCCGACTGACCCTCGAACTCCCATTCCGGGTGTAACTCCGACGGCTGGCAATCTGAGCAGTTGGGGCTATGTTGGCAGTGGCGGTAGTTGGGGCTACTACGGTGGCAGTGGGTCGGGAGGTGGCTGGACACCAGGATATGATGGGCAACTCACGCCGGAAGGGAAAGCCGATCATCGGGGTCTGACGGGAACTGGCTATGAGTACGAATATGCCGAGAGTGTTGATGCGATCGTCCGGCAAGCGGTGGACTTGATCAGTACCAGCCCAGCCACCATCCATCAGAAAGCGGCGTTGCAGAATCGTCAGAATATTCTGTTAGCCATCGGCGATCGACTGAATACGCTGATTCAGGCGGATGGGAATTTCACCAATGACCAGGCGTTAATTGACCAAATGCGTCCGGCGATGGAAGGGTTATTTGCCGATGCGTATGATCCCAATGGGTATCGGGCTGGGGTCTATGACACGTTTGTCCCGTGGGGTGGAGCCTGGTTAGCCCAGGAGTTGGTGCAAGATGGGCGTTCTGTCCGGGAACAGGTGTTTCAAGCCACCCTGTTGGAAGTGGTGACGGAGACTTTCGCAACCCGCCAGATTGCGATGAGTCAGGCACAACAGAGTGCATTAACCGCTGCCGTACTGGAGTTAGCGAAGACCTATACCTGGTTAAATCCGAACCCGGAAACAACTGTGCCAACCGAGAGTGAGGCGTTTGGCTTCCTGGATCTGTTGTGGCGATTGCAAGTCCCTGATGCTAATGGTCAGTTTAAGGGCAATGGGGATATTACAGCGGCACTAGGGCAAGCCATAACTCAATTAGGGCAATTACTGGAGGGAGTGAATGACCCGGTGAGGGCGATTCAGTTTATCAATAATCTGATGCAGGCAGCATCGACTGTACCTTCGTTGAAGAATGACCTTAAGGATACTCAGTTCTTGAGAGAGTTTATCGAGTTCGGATTTGAGTTTGTCAGATCGAATCCAACCGTTAACCAAACCGCACCCGACGCAGCTGTACAGGGCTTTTTGGATCGACTGTGGCGTGGAGACACCCAACAGGTGAAGCAGGCTCAGGGTGGATTGAGTGCATTTTTTGCAGGAATGGATACGGAAGCAGAGAAAATCAAGGGCTTGGATTTTGCAGTCAATTTACTGAATGCGGCGGAACTTCTACAAGGCGAGGGGCTAGAAACCCAAAAGTATGACCCAGTATTTCTCGATGCATTGGTTGGGTTAGGGGGAACCTATGCAGCATTAAATTCTTCTAATGCGAAAACAGAAATCCAAACTCTTTCTGGCTTCTTTCTTAATACACTATGGTCGTCGCATGGCACTCAGGATGTTCAGCAAGGTAAACAAGAGCTAAATGACTTTTTTACAATCTTCGATAATGATTTTAATACTCCTCATAATCGCCTGGAAGCAATGAGGTTACAAAACAAGGCTCTTGAAACTATTGATGAAAGTCCTGAAATATGGAGCAACTTGAAAGATGTATTCTTTATAACTCCATCATTCATTCAGGAAGGATTGACTAATGATGGGCAGTATTTACCCAATCTTCCAGCAAAAATTGTAGCAGCTAATCCACTGAGTAGCGAGCCAAATGTATTTACTGGCTTACCTCCTTGGCTGCCAAGAGGATCATTCGAATCTTTGGACTCTGAGAGTAATGGTGAGTTTTTATATGCTGAGCTTCAACGTTTATGGGCTATTAATCTTATTAAAAATCATGCCCCTTTTATCTCTCAAATGGCTGCTGAATATAATGTGACATCTGATGCAATTGCTGGTGCAATTCTGTGGGAAGCCACTGAAAATCCTTACAGCGTAATTCGTCATGCATTTCCTGGAGGAATACCAAATGGTACAAGCGTTGGTATTCCTGGCAAAATTCATGTTACGAAGGATACTGATGTTTCTGTAATTATTGAAAGAGAAGGACGAGTACCAGCATTAGCTAAAAACACATGGCAAGAGAGAGCAAAAAGATTGACTAGTCCATTTTGGGCAATTCGCTATATTGCTGCTATTATGGATCGCTCAGCAGAGATTTATGAGCGTACAGCAAGAGAGGCGGCAAAAGATGATGTAGCGCAAAAAAGACCTCCTAGACCAGTTTTCAATATTAGAGATGATGCAGGTGTTTTAACAACTTTATATCAGGGGGGGAAAGATCAAGATAGAGCTGACACTTTTGAAAAAAGGCGCTTAGCATGGTTCAACGAGAAAAAAGTGTGGAATGATATCCCTAATGATCGTTTCACACACGACGGAAAGCCATTAGAGCCTCCGCTGCCTTTACTGCCTAAGGCGGAAAAAATGGGACCTTGGGTCAGTTCTTATCGGTGGTGGATAAGAGCTTACTTACTTCAACCAAATGGCTGTCCCTCGCGTGGTTACCTGCCAGATAGCCCTTTAGGGTCTCCGCCTCCAGGGGTTCCACCTGCTCAGAGCATTCCTATACCCACAAAATATCTTAATCAAAATCTTGATCCTGATCAAAGAGCTTGATGGTTATACACGTATAGCTATCGAATCTAAAGTATCGCGGTTTCATCTAAATTATGAGAAAGGTGTTTAACAGAAACCTTTCTCATAGTTGATGGTAGTCTCAACAACGAGGTAGGAGTAATCTATATTTTTTTGTCTAAGTACAGATAAATGTATTAAGAGTATAGTTCAAACTCAAAACTATTGAGAGCTGCTGCATGATGATCTGGTTTCAAAGACTTACAATTGGCTTTTGTGTAACTTTATTGATGGCGTTACCGGGGTGCGCTCAATCAGAGCAATCCTCGATAACCTGTAGTGAGCAAGACAATGCCTCTATCCAATCCAAAAATAATCAGCCACGCTTATTTGACATTGTTCAACAAGGAAAATGGGGCTTTATTTCACGGGATGGCAAAGTTGTCATTCAACCAAAGTTTTCGTCATTCAAAGATTTTGCGGAAGGTCTAGCCGCGATCAAGGATGAAAATGGTAGGGCAGGCTATATTAACACATTGGGGAAACTGGTGGTTGCGCCTCAGTTTGAAGATGCTGATGCATTTCATGAACAGAGAGCAGGCATCAAACTGAATGGGAAATGGGGCTTTATTGACCAAACTGGCAAGATTGTTGTTGCTCCACAATTTGAATATGTGGGTTGGTTTTCCGAGGGACGCGCGGCGGTTCGCCGCAATAATTTATGGGGCTTTATTGATCTAAATGGCAACTTTATTGTTCAACCTAAATTCATCGATCACTTAGCCTTTTCAGAAGGACTAGCAGGCTTTGCGATTAGAGAGAAGGGTGAATATAAAACAGGATTAATCGATCGCGATGGTAATGTTGCTGTTGAGCTAAAAGGGATGGATCTTACCTTTACGGACGGCTTTAGTAACGGATTAATCCCTGTCGAGAAAGAAGAGGTTAACATTTTCGATCCAAGCTCGAAACGCACAGTGATGGGCTTTGTTGATCGCAGTGGCAGGATTGCCATTCCATTAAAATATGATCTCGTATTAGGCTTTGAGAATTGTTTAGCGCCAATCAAACTTGATGGTAAATGGGGCTTGATAGATGTAAAAGGAAAAATTGTCATTGCACCACAGTACGATAGAAAGTTTCACTTCTCCGAAGGGTTAGCGGCGGTTAAAGTAGGGCAGAAATATGGGTTTATTGATCAGACAGGGCAAATGCGGATAGAGCCTCGCTTCGCTTATGCAAGCAGCTTTCGGAACGGCTTAGCTGTAGTGTTAGAGCAAGAAGGTGGACAGTGGAAATTTATTGATCGTAACGGTAAAATAGCGATCCCATTAAAGCTCGATGAACAGCCTTCCGATTTCTTCGATGGTCTATCGACAATTAGAATGGGTTCTAAACAAGGGTATATTGATAAACGTGGACAGTATATTTGGTCTCCTACTAACTAGTGTCCTTTGTAGATATATTCCCCCGGCTGATCGCGCAACTTAATCTGGCATCAGATGTATGATGATCGCTTTGAATAAATAGATTCTTCGCAAGTTTTGGTAAGCTTTGTTGATGGCATTACTTTTTTGCTTAAAATGCCTCTCTCTCTCGAACCTTCAAGCGACAACTTCCAACCCTGCTTACACTTCAATACCCCATTTATTTCTCTAGTGGCTACGGTGTATAACCGTGATCACTACCTCCCCCTCACGCTGGATAGTATCCTTGCCCAAACGCATCATAATTTTGAGCTGTTAATCTGGGATGACGGCTCCACTGACGATTCCCTGGAGATCGCCCAAGCGTATGCCCAAAAAGACGATCGCATCCGGGTCATCGCCGCCCCTCACCAAGGAATTGCCCCCTCACTCAAAGGCGCGATCGCAGAGTGTTGCTGATGGGCGATTAGCTTGATATAAATTTGGGCAAGCGGATTTCACCTGGATTGAGGATTGAGACTTAGCGCTAATATCGCCTACAGGAGCGAACGATCGCCCTGATCTGAATGGTGTTCTAGCCAGGATTCCAGTTCCGTTAGGGTGGAGAAATCTAGCAAGGCGATCGCCAGGGCTTCCAGTTGAGTCAGGTTTAATTGGGCAATGCGATCGTGCAACTGATCCGGGAGTTGCCCAACTCGTTGCTGGAGCAGCAGGAGAATCAGCGATCGTTGTCCTTCCTGCTGCCCTTCCTGCCGCCCTTGTTGGATACCACGCTCAAAGCCGATTTCTTCCACACTGGTGATGTAGGGCACTTTGCGTTCCTCCTCATAAGCCTTCAACTCTTGCCAAAATGCCTGCTTCAACCCCTCTGGCAAGATCATAACCCAATCAATAAACTTGAACAGGTTCAGCACTTCCCGCCGACTGTACCCTGCTTCATACAAGCGGCGAATTAAGCTCAGTTTCCACTCTTTGCGCTGGTGAGCATGGCGTTTGGTTTCCTGCGCCTTGAGATGAGCCATCACCACCGTGGCAAAGGGATTCGGGCTGGCGGCTAACTCTGCCCATTGCTCCTGATAATCGAGTAATTTCACTGTGTCAAACTGAAACGACAGTTGCGTTCCGGGATAGCTGAACTCATAGCGATTCGGTCGCCACTCGGTTCGACTGTCACACAAAATCGCCAGACTCACCGCTGGTTGACGAAACCGATCGAAGATTCGCAGCGCATAGATGAACATCCGCTCGGCAAAATTGGCTTCAGGTTTGGCTTGCACCTCAACATGCAGCAGTAAGAACAGGGCTTTGCCACGTTTACGCCACACTTTAACCAGTAGATCCGCATGACGTTTGCCAGTTTCGGTATCGGGGGCAATTTGCTGAAACTCTTTGTCGAGGAACTCGGGGGGCTGCTGCCAATTAATCAAGCGATGCAGTTCCGGGAAGAAAAACGCGATCGCCTCAGGAAAATACTGACGTAAGATCTCCTTCCAGGGGGAATCCTGGTCTGCACGGACTGACATGGCTGGATGAGCGATGGAATGGTGCAATTGTATCATCTGAAGCGTGATTCCCCTCGCCTAGCGCGATCGCTGGGGGGAGTTGGACACCAGGATGTGAGTACGAATATGCCGAGAGTGTTGACGCGATCGTCCGGCAGGCGGTGGACTTTATCAGTACCAGTCCAGCCACTATCCATCAGAAAGCGGCGTTGCAGAACCGTCAGAATATTCTGTTGGAAATCGGCAATCGTCTGAATACACTGATTCAGGCGGATGGGAATTTCACTAATGACCAAGCGTTGATTGACCAGATGCGTCCGGCAATGGAGGGACTGTTTGCCGATGCGTATGATCCCAATGGGTATCGCGCTGGGGTCTATGACACGTTTGTCCCGTGGGGTGGAGCCTGGTTAGCCCAGGAGTTGGTGCAAGATGGGCGTTCTGTCCGGGAACAGGTGTTTCAAGCCACCCTGTTGGAAGTGGTGACGGAGACCTTTGCTACCCGCCAGACCGCAATGAGTCAGGCACAACAGAGTGCGTTAACCGCTGCTGTACTGGAGTTAGCGAAAACCTATGCCTGGTTAAATCCGAATCCAGAAACGACCGTGCCAACTGAGGGTGAGGCATTTGGCTTCCTGGATCTGTTGTGGCGGTTACAAGTGCCTGATGCCAATGGTCAGTTTAAAAACAATGGGGACATTACAGCGGCACTGGGGCAGTCAGTGACTCAACTGGGACAATTGCTGGAGGGGGTAAATGACCCGGTGAGGGCGATTCAGTTTATCAATAATTTGATGCGGGCAGCATCGACTGTACCTTCGTTGAAGAATGACCTCAAGGATGCTCAGTTCTTGAGGGAGTTTATCGAGTTCGGATTTGAGTTTGTCAGCTCGAATCCAACCGTCAATCAAACCGCAAGCGATGCAGCCGTACAAGGATTCTTAGATCGACTGTGGCGTGGAGACACCCAACAGGTGAAGCAGGCTCAGGGTGGATTGAGTGCATTTTTTGCAGGAATGGATACGAAAGCTGAGAAAATAAAGGGCTTGGATTTTGCAGTCAATTTGCTGAATGCAGCGGAACTGCTACAAGGCGAGAGGCTAGAGACTCAGAAGAAAGATCCAGCATTTCTTGATGCATTGATTGGCTTAGGTGGAGCGTATGCAGCGAGCAATCCTCAACCTTCGGTAGGAGTGGAAGATCCACAGCTTTTCCTAAATACGCTATGGAAAACTCAAGAAATTCAAAGAGGATCAACAGAGCTAATAACCTTTTTAGAGGGAGTAAGAAATGAGAACGACCAGGTTAAATTGTTACAGTTTGGAAAAGATGTGCTTAACCAATGTAGACAGAATCCAGATTTACAGGAGCAAATGTATGAGGATGATTTTGTTAATGCAGTATTTATGTTTGGAAATGATTACTCTGGACTGAAGGTCTTAAACAATTCACCTACACCAATTGAAGAACCTTACCCTTTTCTGAATACTCTCCGGTACGCCCAAGAAGACCCTGCCAGAGAGATACCTGGTATAATGGCTGAAATCACTATTAAAGCTGCATCAGGGCATGCATGGGCAGTATGTTTTGCAAAGTATGGAGTTGACTTAATCAATAGAGCAATAAATGTCGCAATTTTTTGTACTCCCCCCTTGCAGAATGTATTACCATGCCTATCAGCAATAGGAATTTTTGGGCTTACTCTAAAACAGTATTCAGACTGCTTAAAAGAATTTGATGATGGTAATCCATCTCATAAGGTTGCTTCCAATGATCCAACCCTTCTTAAAATTGAGCAGCTAGTAAAACGCATTGAAGACTGGGTACACCAAAGAACAGCAGATTAGAATTGGATAGCTTTTTATGCACATTTAAACTCAAACCAGTTCTCTTCAAAACAAGGAGTTTCAATGGAACTTAATTTTGCTTTTCCTATCGCAATAATGATATTTATGTCATTCTTGATTATTGGTTTCACTTTTAAATTATCAGACGCACGTCGAGAATTGTATAAAGGAGATGAAAAAATTAGAGAATTAGATGCCAGAGTACGAGAGCTAGAAAGTCTGATTAGAAACTTGCGAAGCTAGATCTATGAGGTTTAGGTCATGGAGCCATTTTGGAGAGACATTCTGGGTGCAGTTCTACTGTCTGTATTTTTCTCAGTACAACTAACTCAAGACAGCCCAAGAGATCGTGAAAGACTCTTAGAAAGAGAACGAAGAATTATGGAGTTGGAAGAAAGAATTAGAACTTTAGAAGAATTTTTAAGAAACGAGATCGCCTGATCACATCGGTTGGTGGTGAGCTCGCTCACTCGGTAGGATGCATTAACCTGCATATGCTGTTGGTAAAGTGGTTCTTTATGTCCGAAGCCTTTGTACTGATGTGATTTACACTGCCGATGCAGGGCGCATTTGTGGGAACCCTAAGCACAGCCACCTCATCCTGTACCCTGCCCAAATTGTGTCCGCCCCTATTTCCCTGATCACCACGGTCTACAACCGTGCCACATATCTTCCCGTCACGCTGGATAGAATCCTTGCTCAAACTCATCACGATTTTGAGCTACTGATCTGGGACGACGGTTCCACTGACGATTCCCTTGAGATCGCCCAAGCGTATGCCCAAAAAGACGATCGCATCCGGGTCATCGCCGCCCCTCACCAAGGAATTGCCCCCTCACTCAAAGGCGCGATCGC
>NZ_JBLZFZ010000106.1:0-10281 GCF_050753385.1 Pantanalinema rosaneae CENA516 | reverse complement strand
AGATGTGTATAAGAGACAGTGAGGGAGGTGAGGGAGGTGAGGGAGGTGGGGAGGTAGGGAGATGGGGAGGTAATGGTGTGTGTCACCGATTCTGCGATCGAGTCGGTAGAATGAGGAAAACTATTTGGAACCGCTAGGCAACATGATTCCTACAGTTATTGAACAGTCTGGTCGCGGCGAACGTGCCTTTGATATTTACTCTCGACTGCTGCGGGAGCGCATTGTGTTTCTAGGACAGCAGATCGATTCTGATGTTGCCAATCTGGTGGTTGCCCAACTACTGTTTCTCGATGCCGAAGATCCTGAACGGGACATTTATTTGTACATTAATTCTCCCGGTGGCTCGGTCACGGCAGGTATGGGGATCTATGACACGATGAAACACATTCGTCCGGATGTTTCGACGATCTGTGTGGGATTGGCTGCCAGCATGGGCGCATTTCTCCTAAGTGCGGGAACCAAAGGTAAGCGTATGAGTTTACCGCACTCCCGGATCATGATTCATCAACCCTTAGGTGGAGCTCAGGGACAGGCTACAGATATCGAAATTCAAGCGAAAGAAATTCTTTATCACAAGCAACGGTTGAATGAAATGCTGGCGGAACATACCGGACAGCCGATGGATCGAATTCAGGAGGATACTGAGCGGGACTTCTTCATGTCAGCGGAAGAAGCCAAAAACTATGGGTTGATTGATCAAGTTATCGATCGTCGTCCCTCCGCCACCCACCCAGTGGGCTAACTCGCAATGGCAATCTCCGACTGCTTTAAACAGGGTCGGAGATATCACCCTACACTTCTTCGTACAATGGTCTGGCTTTAAGATAGTTCAAGAAGTCCAGCAGTTCTTCATCCGTTAATTGTTGGCGCGATCGCTTGCCATAGGTGCGTTTTAAGTGATCTCGTCCCTGTTCCTTCGTCCAATGAATTCGCTCCATCTCCTGTTCAATTTGCAAGAATAATGGCGCTAAGTCGATCGGGGCATCGCTGGGTGCCGGAGTGTTCGGTGTATCTGTAGCCGCTTTACTCGCCTTAGACCGGGATGATTTGGTTGGGCGGCTACTCGGCACCACGGCCTCGACTGGAGGTAGGTCGATCGGGGGTAAGCGCTCTTCCAGGGGGAATTCATCATCGATCGCCACTGTATCCTCTAGCTCCAAGCCATCATAGGTGGATGGAAAAGTGGTACTCGTAGGAGGATATGGGTCCGCTTCTGGCGATGTGATTTCTAAATCTAAACTAGGATAGGTGGGCAAAAAGGAGTCAACCACAGGAGTAGGCTCCGATGCTGGCGACGAGAGTTCTGCATCCAGGCTAGGGGGTACAGAGAGCAGCGGCGTTTCTTCCAGCAGATTTAACTCCGATTCGGGCGATCGCTCCGGAGGTGCCATCACTGATGGTGGCGGCAGAACAGGCTCTAGAGTCGCAGATGCCGGATTGGACGGCGGAGTTGGACTGACCGCTGTAGCCGAATCAGCCGTAGAGAAGTGGGTGGGAAAGGCCGACCAGGACTGAGGCGAGGGAACCCCTGGGGCTGTCATATTCCGTCCAGACGTACCGACAGGAGCAACACTGTCCGATGGGGCAGAACTACTTGGGGTTGGCAAAAATCCTAATAGACTGAATAACCGCGATCGGGCGTGATCCTCTGCCAGTTCCACGGTGGCTCCAGTTGCCATACTGGTGGCTAGCGTGACTCCGCCCACCTGCACGATCGCCCGCACAATGAAGTGGTGCTCATGAATCTGCACTAGCTCGGTGATCAAACTACTCCCAGGATAACGAAGTTGAAATTGCACAAATAGACTTTGGAGATCAACTGGCTGGTACATAACATTGCACACTCAAAGCAGAAGACAGCCCGGTTCACAATTGGTCTAAAACCGGAGGAGGAACAAAGCTCGATCGTAAATCACGCCTTGCTACTCTGTGGTCTGTTACTATAGCCCATCTTCGATGCCATGAATCAGATCCCAGGCTGACCATTTTTATTTTCTAAAAGAAATCAAAGCAGTGGCAATACCTTGGAATAAATGGATGCCATGCCTGGAAAAATGTTTTCTAGAACACCATTTTTGGTGTAATTGTATAAAAAACGTGGCAACGATCGAACTTCACGCTAAAAATAGATAGGGCATAGCAATCACAGTGAGGATCACAGCCATGCAGGCATGAGCGCGAGTATTCTATGATATCTGGCAACTTTGGCAGGATCGATATACTTCAAATCATACCGTCGTCAGCATCGCTGCCTCGTAAGCTCATAGGGTAGAACGACAGTCAATAAATTGTTTTTGGAGTAGGCTTCTGGTAGGAACTTCATTGAATAACTCAGGGTCAACTCGGGTCAACTTTGAACGGCAAATCCGCCGAATTCAACGGGACGTTCTCCGTATGGGAGCGCTAGTCGAAAATTCTTTTTGGTTAGCACGACAAGCCTTGTTTGAGCGAGATCTGGAGGCTCCGAAGCGCATCGCCGTTCAGGATAAGCAAATTGATCAACTGTATCGACAGATTGAACAGGATTGCGTCACCTTAATCGCACTGCAATCCCCCGTTGCTCAGGATCTCCGCCTTCTAAGCGCCTTAATGCAACTGGTACGGGATCTAGAGCGGATTGGCGATTATGCTGAGGACTTAGGCGAAATTGCCGTCCGGCTGTTTCCCTATCCGCCCCCCTCCCAGATGGCACAAATGAAGCTAATGTGCGATCGCTGTCGTGCCATGTTAGCCATGAGTCTGGCAGCGTTATCTGATTTAGATGCCGTCTCTGGATTAGAGGTGAAAGAGCGCGACGATGCCGTGGATTTAGATTATGAAACCCTCTACAGTGCGCTAGCAGAACAAACCAATGTCCAGGGTGTAATTGAACCGATTATTCTGATGGTGTTGATTATCCGCCATTTGGAACGGATGGCAGACCACGCCACCAACATTGGCAAACGGGTCGCTTATGTAGTAACAGGACAGCGTTAATTGGGCGATATGCTATCAGGGCATAGCTCAAAACAATCAGGGATATTGGTGAATCCGGCACCCCTGATTAGTTGTTGCTATGCCCCCATGGTTGAATGGCACTGACTTAAGGACACGCTTAACTCTAATTGCCCCCTAAATCCCCCAACTTTGGGGGACTTTGAGGTTCGGCTCCCCCAGAATTGGGGGTTGGGGGGCGGTTCGGATTGTTATTTCAGTGACATTCCCCCATGGTTAATTTGCAGTTAATTTGCGCTGGCGCTCAGGTTAGGCACTAATCGTCGGCGTATACACCAGATCTCGCGCCTTCACCATCGTGTTGACCAGCCGATCGATCTCTTCCTTAGTATGGAGAGCATTCGCCGTAATCCGAATCCGTGGCTTGGCAATAAACCAGATCGGTGATACCCAAATGCCATACTCCAGCAGTTCTCTGGCATAAACTTTTGGGTTGATCTCCGGAGGCAGAATCACCGGCACCACATTCGTCTCCCCGATCGCCAAAAAGTCATGGGCCGCTAAGCGCGATCGCAGGTAACGGGTGTTTTCCTGCAAGCGTTTGATCCGGTCGGGTTCCCGTTGCACAATCCGAATACTTTCCAAAGCCGCCGCCGTGGTTGGGGGGGGTAGGGAAATTGTCCCGATCGAGGTAGGAGACACATTCAGCAATGGCTTCAGTTCTGCCACATGGGTACTAATTGCCGCGCCTGCCGATGCCGCAAATTTAGAAAAAGTGGTCATGATCAGCGGAATCACGCCCCGGTTGATCGCATCCTGCGGCAGCAGATCAAAGTATTCGTAAATGCCCCGTCCCGTTGCCCCGATCGCACCACTGGCATGGGCTTCATCCATCACCAGCACACTGCCCTCATAGTTACTCATGACATCGATCATGTCCGGCAGTGGGGCAATATCCCCATCCATCGAAAAAACCGCGTCGGAGATCACCATAATCCGATCATTGGGACGGACATAGCGTTGCAGCTTCCGCGCCAGATCTTCAACATCACAGTGGCGATAGGCGCGTACCCGTACCCGAGGACTGTGACCAAACAGTTTGCCAGAGCGAGTCCCCGCATTTGAAACCGCAGAGACAATGCAACCATGATTTAACACATCGGTCAAAATCAAGGTTTCGCGGGTGTGCTGAAAGTTAGGCACAGGAATGGCTAAATGACAGAAAGCATCCATCAACGCCTGCATCGCCATCCAGGCATTCAGAAATAACTGAGTATGCGGTAGATGTTTGAAGGCAGAAATTTCGTCCTCTAACTGTCGGTGCAAATCAATCCGCCCACTTAAAACCGAACAAGAACTATTGGAAGTGCCGTATTGCAGAATCGAATCGATCGCCGCCTGCTTCACCGCATCATCCTGAGTCAGCCCTAACACATCGTTCGTACAAAAGGTGAGAACGGTGTGACGCTTGCCCGTCGATGTATCTTCAATCTCAACAATATTGCCCTGCCGCTTATGGCAAATATACTCGTCGGGGTCAAGCCCGCTCTCATACCAACGCTGGACGTACTCTTTAACAACTTGCACAGTAAACTCCTCTCACCTTTTCTGAATAGCCAATTGCTGCTTGCTCAACAGTATATTTTCCTATCGAGTCATTTGCTATCCAGGTACAACCCTGCGACAAGCATACGTCCGATGGAGTAGTTGATGGTTTGTGCTCTGGCAGACAAACGAGCACGGGTATCATAGCGTTCATCCCGAAAACACCTATGAGGGGTCTGTATGGTTTGTGGCGATCGCCTCTAAAGAAGAGACGGGTTCATCCACTGATTTGTGCCTGTCACCGGTTTGTCCAGTCGGTTGAGAGAGCCTCAGCGACTGCTGAAACTGCTCATACTGCCGGACGAGTACACGTTGCAACGCCACAATCGCTGGGTTGATCTCAACATAGCGCCGCTGGGGATTCGCCCAATAGTTGCGTTGTTCGCTCTCGATCATTTCAATGTCTTGAGCCAGGAAGCGCAGAAATAGACCGTTCCGGATACTGTATTGCAGTACCGGACGAACGATCGCAACCAGCCATTGGGGCAAGCGGACTTTGAGAAACAGAAAAGCAAACGATCGGCTTTCCGATGGACTGACTGGAAGCCGCATCAAATACAGGGAAGAAATGCCTTCCAGGGAGGTGTAGTAGTTGGGATAGTGATAGTTGACTGAAATGATCTTCGTCGTGG
The DNA here is from genome assembly GCF_050753385.1 of Pantanalinema rosaneae CENA516. NCBI lineage: Bacteria > Bacillati > Cyanobacteriota > Cyanophyceae > Leptolyngbyales > Leptolyngbyaceae > Pantanalinema > Pantanalinema rosaneae. The sequence continues at coordinate 5,110 of NZ_JBLZFZ010000106.1, read as the reverse complement.
TGCTACTTCCATCCTCACTTAATCCCAGGAAGCCAGTAATCGGACCTTTGTAAGACACCCGATAGTCGGCACAGACCGAATCATCGGATTCCTTCAGCTTCAGGAGCACCGGATTAAACCAGCCCTGCAAGTTGCGGTGCAGATAGCCGTGAAACACATCCATCGTATTTTCGTTACAGATGGAATAATGGGCATTGAAGCGTGCCCCGATCGACACCATCACCCAGTTAGGATTATCAAATTCAGGAATCTCTGGCGGTTGGCGTTCTGCGGCTAAATTCGGATTGCCCGGAAAAATCCAGATTAAGCCATACTTTTCTTGAACTGGAAATACCCGCAGTTCCGCACAGGGCAGTTTTTGTTCTTCCGGCAGGTAAGGGATTCTGACACATTGCCCTTGATGATTAAATTCCCAGCCGTGATAACTGCAAACCAGACGCTCACCCGAGACATCCCCCGTGTGCAGGTCAACTCCCTTATGAGGACAGACATTATCTAATGCATGCAGTTGACCGCTAATGCCCCGGTAAACTGCGATCGCCTGACTCCAGACGGTCACTGATATCACTTGCCCCGGCTCCAGGTCTTTTGCCCAAGCTACGGCATACCAATGATCTGGATTGATGCCAATTTCTCTGACCCCGATGCGGACATCTTGAGTTTTTAGGGTCGTAGCCAGTTCCATCCCATCGTTCTCCTCACTCAGATGCTATTCTATACAATCCTTAACTAGGGGTGCATCATAGCACCTAACTCCTCCACGCAGTAGCCCCGCCTGGATAGTTCCCAGGATGCGGAATAGGAAACAACAGTTCCCAGAACCGGATAGCAAGATGGCAGAATACGAAAGTAGCTGAGCTATTTGCACCAATTTCATCTTTACAATGGAAAAACGAATCCCTATTGGTCGGAACAACCTGGGGGTTGCGCCTAGTCCCTGAGGGAAAGTGTAGGACTGAAATTAGGTTCAGATAGATGTTTTTGTGAGGAACCAAAAGCAAAACCCATGATTGCCAAGTTGTCGATCGGAATTATTTGTTTTATCAGCGCCTTTGTGTTTGCCAGCCTGGTGGAATATTGGGTACATCGGCTCATGCATCAACCCTATCGATTAGGGCAACGACATCGGGATCACCATAAGCGCAACCAGGGTCAGGGGGTGGTCTGGGAGTTTCTGGACTATATCAAGGGTACGATCGTCGTGATGTGCCTGCCCTTCTTGATCTCCTTAGAAGTGGGAATTGGCTGGTTTTTAGGTGGACTGGTTTATGCGGCGTTTTCGTCCTATGCCCACCAGATCCAGCATGATCACCCTACTAAATGCTTCTGGATGAAGATGCCAGTGCATTATATCCATCACAAACATCAAATGTGGCATCACAACTTTGGCTTGGGGGTGGATTGGTGGGATCATGTCTTCGGCACTTACCAGGCAGTAGAATGGCCGACTCAAGAAGAGGTACAGCAGGCAGAAACGGGGGATTTACAATTACGCTGGTGGTAAATCTCTCCGGATTCAGGTTGTTTGAGCTGTCAAAATAGTGACCTGAACTGCCTCCCTAGCCCCCTTTCTACGATACCGTCAGGCAATATTCTGGGGGAACCAGATTTAAAGTCCCCCAGATATAGAGGGCTTAAAGCTCTATAGGCATAGCAGAAAAAAAGGCGAGTACGATCACTTGAATCTTTAATAATCAACCGTTCTCTAATTGCAAAGAAAATCGATCAGCATCTCTGAGAGAGTAAAGCTCCGTGGTATCGTGCCAACAACCATCTCTAGAGGCACTTTGGAGACTACCGTGAGCTACTTTCAAGAAGCTAAAGCCCACTTTGTTGCTAGCCACCAGCATCCTATTAACCAAATCTTGCATCACCTGACCAACATTCTGGCGATCGCAGCAGTGATTCTACTGTTTGTTGATTGGCGATTGACATTACTGTGTCTGGTGCTAACCCAGGTGTTTGCGATCGGCGGTCATATTGTATTTGAGAAGAATGAACCTGCCTTTGTCAAATACCGCAATGGCATCATGATTCTGGCATCGATGTCCTGGTCATTTGAGCGTTGGTTTGGCTTACGTCCGCTCCTCACCAATTACAACCCAAATACCAATCATCATTAAGAGTTTCACGGGCAGCTAAACGCGTTTCAATTTGCTGTTTAAGGAGAAATCATGTACGAAGGTTTGTTAGTGATCGATGCCGATGCTCATAAGCTAGAGAATCCCCTGGTATTGCGGGATTACATTGAGCCGGAATACCGCGATCGCATTGGTTTAGTGGTGGATAGCCTGGGCGATCAACGAGCCAGAATTATTGATGCCAATCCAGCCACCGGCAAAGCCGATTTCACCCGCATGTTTCCGCAACCCCAGGGCTTAGGCAAAGGGGGCTTCCGCAATTTGCATCCCGAAACCACGTTAGGCGCAATGTTTAACCGCGTCCGCATCCAACACATGGATGAAGAAGGGGTCGATGTTCAGGTAATCTTCGGCACTCTTAACCTGATGTTCTCTAGCATTCTGGATAAAGATTTAGCCGTCGCGCTATGTCAGGCATACAACAATTACATCGCCGATGACTGCCGAGGATATGACAATCGCCTTAAACCGATCGGGGTAATCCCTCTACAGGATGTCACGGCCGCGATCGCGGAAATGAAACGCTGCGTCAACGAGTTAGGCATGATTTCGGTCGGGGTTGCCCCCCATTTACCTGTGCCCCATCCCAGCGCTCCCCATGCCTTCCCGGAGATTCGCACCTCTAAAGCCATCAGTCACTCCGATTTTCGTCCCTTGCTACAAGCTGCCGTGGATCTGGATATTGCCTTAGGCATTCATGGTGGCCCCGGTTCCGGTTTGGTCGGGGGCATTTCTGACCACATGGAAACCTTTGTCCTGACCCATATTTTTGTCCAGCGCAACCAGCAACAAATGGCATTGGCTCGGATGATTTTTGATGGGGCGTTCGAGCAGTTCCCGACCTTACGAGTGGGCTTTTTGGAAGGGGGCTGTGGTTGGGTACCCGACCTGGCCCATGCCTTCCATGAACATTGGGAGAAACGCATTCGCGACTTTGATCCGAAGCATCCCTATCGCCCGTCGCTGATGGACTTTACCAAGTTGATGATTCAGGAGCGCGGTACCCACAACAACACCAACATCATTAGTCAGGCGAAGAATTTGTTTGACCTGATGTGGACTAAAGAGCATGACCCCACCAAAATTGATGATGCCAGTCTGTACGAACATTACGATCTGCGGCATCGCGATCCATTGGAATACTTTGAACGGGGACAGATTTTTGTCTCATTTGAGTCAGATGATCCAGGGCCCGCCTACATGCATACCGCGATGGGCGAAGTCGGTAAGCGGTTGGCTTGCTTCTCAGGCGATTACGGACACTGGGATGGTGTCCTGAGAGATTGTGTCAAGGATGCAGCGACCGTCACAACTTACGATCGCGATCATTTGGGACTCCTGCTCGGTGGCAATGCCCTCGCTCTGTATGGCGATCGCCTGCGGCAAAGCCTCCCCGCAGCACTGACGCATCCCGATCCAGCCCTCAGCAGTACGGCTAGCTAACCGATGGGCAAACTGGGAAGCAACCCGGAGGCTCGCACTCGCACTGCCTCAACTCGCCTGTATCAGCGGGTCGTGAAATTCGGTGGATCAGTAGAGTTTGTGCTTCAGGGTTTACTGCATCCCCCCTGGCGAGATCTCTATCACCTCTTGCTGAAGATGTCCTGGGGGGGCTTTATTAGCCTAATTGTGGTTGCCTACCTGATGGGCAATACTCTATTTGCCCTGGCTTACTTAGCGGGAGGCGATTGCATTGCCAATGCCCAACCGGGTTCCTTCCCAGATGCCTTCTTTTTTAGTGTGCAAACGATGGCAACGATCGGCTATGGGGCAATGTATCCCAAAACCAGTTATGCCAATATTCTGGTGGCGATCGAAGCCTTAGTTGGGTTGTTAGGCGTGGCACTGGCAACCGGGCTAATGTTTGCCAGATTTTCCCGACCAACGGCGCGGGTATTGTTCAGTCAAGTGGCGATCGTCACGCCGTTGAATCGCATCCCAACATTAATGTTTCGGGCAGCAAACCAACGAGGTAATCAAATTCTCGAAGCGAGGTTGTGGGTAACACTGATCCGGGAAGAAACGCTCCCCGAGGGTTACACAATGCGGCGGATCTATGACCTGAACCTCACGCGTAACCATACCCCCTTTTTCGCCCTCAGTTGGTCAGCCATGCACCCGATCGATCCGGCTAGCCCGTTATATGGCGAAACTCCGGCATCCCTGGCAGAGAGTCATGCCGAAATTCTAGTGACATTAGTTGGAACGGATGAAACGGTGTCCCAGTCCATCCATGCCCGCCATTCTTACCCCGTCCACAGTATTTTGTGGAATTACCGCTTTGTGGACATTTTTCATCGAGCGCCCGACGGTCGGCAATCCATTAATTACGCCCTGTTTCATGATGTCGTACCGCTAGACGAAGAACTTTAAAACATCCATTCCACGGCAATTCCCAGACGGCTATCTTTGCGGTAACGGGAGTTTTGCTTCTGGAAGTCAGTCGAAAGTCGCAGGTTCTGGGTCAGGGCATAACCCACTGAAAGCGTTGTCATTCCCACTTCATCCTCACTACCGGGAGACACCCAGCTTTGGGTCAAACTAATATCTGCGGCACCTGTACGAGATGGGACGAATAAGAGGTGTGCTCCTACATTTACACCATCGGTTGAATACCGTGACGTTTCCAGGGAGCGATAGCCCACCACCGGAGCAATATTGATGTATCCCCCCAACGGCAGCACATAGTAGCGCAGATCGGCACCCCAACTTTCTCGCTTGCCATTGAAACTCGCTTGATAATCGGCACTGACGGTTAATCCAGTGCGATCGATAAACACATCCTCAATTCCCACCTGCCAACCACTGGCATCATCGGTAGACGGAAATTGGCTATAGCCCAACCGTAAACGAGTCCGAAAGCTGCGATCGTGCTTAATGTCCTCCCTCACATTCGGCACTTGCCGCAGCCAGCGTTGCAGAACGGGACTGGAGTCGATCAGTTCAGGGTCTGTCTCTTATACACATCT